>CAZXWM010000178.1:0-5660 GCA_964644215.1 uncultured Phormidium sp. | reverse complement strand
GTGCATCACAGCCGAGCCAGGAGACTTGGATGGGAGCGGGTTTCAGGGCTAAAGTCGAACAGCCTGCATTGGAGGTGATACTGTCGAGATCGACAAGAATATCAATCTTATCCCGGTGAATCCTCTCAGCGGCCTCTAAGCCGGAATAGGGAAGAGGGTGAAATTGAAGCGTTGTATCATTAGCAAACTGCTGTTGTAGGCGATCGCCCGTTTGCGAGAGAGAATAGAGGTGAATCTCAAACCGTTGGCGATCGTGGTATTGCAAGAGCCAGCGAACCAGCCACCCCACCGAATGTTGGCGGAAACATTCCGAGAGATAGCCAATTTTGAGTGTATCTCCAGAACTGCCAGGAGACTGGGATTGATAGCGAGCCGTCACCTGGGCCAGATGCTGTTGGATGGCCGCCTGACAGCGAGTGCCAATCTGGTTGCGGAGTTGGCGATAGGCCGGTAAATCATCGGTGAGATAGGCCATCATCCCTCCAGCCGTAATCAGTTGCGAGGCTAACTCTAGGGAGAACTCGGCCTCAGAAGCAATAAGCTGTTCGAGGTGCTGACGATGCTGCTCAAATGCCTGTTGGGCCTCAGGCCAACGTCCTCCTGAGCGTAGGAGTCCTCGTAACAGCAGGTGCGATCGCAGAATCTCTTGACTCGGGGTTTCAACGTAGGCTTGAGCCTGGCGGAGATAGTCGAGACTGGCTAAATTGTCCCAGCGATTTTGCAGAAATCGGGCCATCTCTAAGAGAAGGGAGAAATTCTCGGGGAGGTGAGAGAGGGCTATTTTCAGAAACCTCTCGCTTGCGGGGGGAGAACTATTTTGCGACAGGAGTATCTGACAGGTTTGCTGTAATAGATCTTGAGGGGGTGAGGCTTCTGACTCCAGGAGGAGGGTGGTGTCTTCTAGGAGAGCGTCATCCTCCCAGAGATGCAGTTGTCCAGATAGTTGGATCAGGTGTAGAAGATTACTGAGATTGTCGGGGCTAAATTGCCGTAGCTGTTGCCGCAGTTGCCAAGCCAAGCTGGGGTCGCCAAGTGCTAAACTCTCTTGAGCTAAGACTTGAGTGAGATGATGAGTCCAAGCGACTTCATCCTCCCCTTCCATCAAGGGGGCCATCCAGACGAGTTGGGCCGTCATCTCATCGCCACTGAGGAGATGGGCGATACCGAGATAGGCGAAGTTTTGTTGGTCTTCCAGGATGGCGATCGCCCCCTCATAATCCCCCTGTCGTAGGGCAGCCAGGGTGTTGGCATCCGGTTCAGGAAAGGTCGTCTCGTCTGTCATCGCAGGGGAAACTCCATCAGGGGTGGCACAGTCCAGTGTGGCAGATTCCTGGGGGAAATTTCTAGGGGGCCTAAATTTCTAGGGGCCATAGCAAAAAGCGATCGCCCCGTATCAGAGAGGCGATCGCGTTTTAGTCAAGTGATGGAACTCAGGCAATTGCCTAAGATTCTATTTCATCCGTTCACCAGTTGTACATTCGGTGCCTTGGTCACCGCCTTCAGCGACGACAGGGGTTTCGTTAGGAGCTTCTCCCTGGCAAGCACCAGCAGCGGTTTGACCCGTCTCAGTCACGAACACGCCGCCGACATAGGCTAACAAGACGTTGGCTTGATCATCAACCGGAGTCGCGTCAACCCGAGTTTCGTCATCACCATCTTCGATCGTGTACTCGTAGTTATCGGTTTGAGTGGGCAGACCAATTTTGAGTTCTTCAAAGTCCGTTGCAAACGCACCATTTTCGAGACGGTGAGCTTGTTGCTGACGCATAACTGCACCAACGGCGTTTTTCGCTTCGGACTGTCTGGCTTTTGCCGCTTGGTTCAGGAATGAAGGCAGAGCGATGGCTGCCAAAATACCGATAATGATAATAACAACAAGAAGTTCAATTAGAGTGAAACCTTCGTCTTTGCCTTTGCGGCTACTTAGGTGTTGGATGAACTTGGTTTGAAATTCAGTTTTCATGGTTGCTTCTCCTTCAGGCTTGGGGTGAATGTTTTTTCCCGCTTCTGGATATAACCTACCCAGGTCGAACAGATTTCCGATCACCCCCCGCCAAAATTTTTTTTCTGAGGGTCTAGCCTGAGAGTCTAGTCTGAGGGTCTGACGGTCAACTCCTCATCCTGTCTAGGATTGCTGTCTTATTGGCTCAGGAAAACAAAAGATAGGGATTCGAGACTTTGCAGTAAATCCCGCACGGCCCGAAACGCCTCCTGGGAGGAGGTGGCTTGGCCCGTCACCGGGTTGAGGGGGCGATTTTCCTGAAAAAAGGCCGTCAGAGTCGAGATGGGCTGAGGTTGCTCTAATAAGGGGAGTAAACAGGTTGCGGTGACGCTTTCGACTAAAACTTGAGCCACGCCAGGGATGGAAAGGTGCTGGCTGATGGCGAAGCCACGATGTTCTTGAATACAGGCTTCGAGTTCTTGGCGCACCGCCTGGGTTTGCAGTAAGGGATGTAAATGAACCAGAGCCGTTCGCCACTGTTGTTCTGTCCAGTCCTGGGGAGGAGTCCAGTCTTGGCCGTCGTCGGGATGTCCCAGCCAGAAGTCCAGGAGACGGTGAACGGGATGGAGGAGTTCGTAGAGATGGAGTCGTTCTTCGATGGAGGTTTCGGGTAGGCTCATCCCCAGGAACGCCGGTAACTTGTCCTCATCGACAAAGAGGTTAAAGGGATTCCACTGCCGCCAGTTGACCATACTAATAAACTCAAGTTCGGTCGTTTCGAGGAGGCCAAACAAATCAGGGATGGTATAGCCACGATCTTCTCGTAACAGGTAGTTGGCTAATAGGGCTTCCACATTTCCCTTAATTTTGGTTGACCAAACCCGCTTTTTGAGATCGACGAAGTCTCGCAGGGCTTCCATCGTTTCTTGAGAGAGTTCGATCGCCATCTCATCGGTGACATCATCCTCCATCAAGCCCATCATCTTAAACAGCTTCTGAGCGCGGAAGTAGTTTACCCGTTGCAAGGCACTGTGGAGGTTGCCGCGAATTATTCCTTGGGACTTGAGAACCGATTTGAGGGCCTGAAGTCCCGCTTGAGGGTCTGGGAGTAAGTAGAGAACTTCATCACAGTTAATGTAATCAAATTCCATCTCCAGGCTGGCGATATCTTCGATCGCCATGGCCTCGAACTGGACATTTTCAATGCCGTGATAATCCAAGCGAGTTCGGGCTAACTTCACGGATTCTTCGGAGAAGTCAATGCCGACAATTTTTGCGCCCGGATTGGCATAGGCTAGAGCTAGGGCTTTATAGCCACTGCCGCAGCCGGCATCTAAAATTAGGGTATCTTTGGGGTCAATAACTTGTTGATTGCGGTGATAATAAGCACTGGCAAAATGATGTTTATAGAGATAGCTGGGATTGTTTTTGGGGGTTTGGTCGAGGGGTTGTCGAGGATAAGGAGACCGTTCAAACTGCTGTTTTACGGCATCTAAATGTTTCTTGAGTTGTTCATCCATGATACGTTGAAGGTTTATAAAGCCGGAGTTTTAATGGGTATTATTGTTTAATTAAAATCCTCGTTTTCCTCATCCTCAAACAGTTCTCGGGCTTTGTAGAAGGTTTCTAAACTATGGCGATCGCCGACAAAACGCCAATGCCAGGGTTCATAGGCGATGTTTTGAGGATTATCTGGTGGAAACGATAACTCAAAACTATAGTAAGCGGCATTGTCTCGCAACCACTTAAAGGCGGCGGTATTCTCAAAATTTTCCGAGAGGTGAGTGGCCGGAACATCGGCATCACCAATATCGATCGCATAGCCGGTATGATGTTCACTATGTCCTGGAGGGGCGCTCACTTCAGCCCGTTGTGTCGGGGCTTGTCCCCGTTGGGCTTTAACCTCAAAAAAGAGATAGTTTTGGTCTTCGATGGAACGGAAGCCCGATAGGGGCATCAGCCAAACCCCATCAGCCCGGGCCGCCCCTTCCATTTCTAAATAAGCATCCGCAGCGGCGGCCCGCAGTTGAATGGTATCGTCCGAAACAATGCTTTTGAGATCCTCGGGGGCGGCTTCTTCATAAGGGAGATGTCCCAAGAGATCGGGGTTCTCTGGGCTCGAACTCTCGTCAGTTGTCTCAGACGGGGGGTTGTCGGGGGCTGAGGGGGCTGTCTGGGCCACTTGGACTGGAGATTGCCACAAATACCATCCCAGTCCCCCTAGGGCGACGCTGGCCATGGTGGCGACTAAGAGGAGGAGGGGACTCCCCGCTGCTGTTGGGGTTGGGCTAGGAGTCGAGGCGGGGCGTTCGAGGGGGCGATCGCGTAATGCTTCAGGAATGTCGTCAACCATGCTGGAGGAAAGGAACTTAGACGAGGGACTCGGCCGTGTTGCGTGTTTCAAAACCACTCTCCTACAATCGAGAGATTCGGAACCTGAGAGGACAACCCCAAGGGGCTATGCCTCTCACCACAGTAAAACAAAGAGACCCCAATTGACAGCTTTCATCGCTCTGACTCTCACTACAACCCTATTGGCAACGGTTCCCTTGTCAACAGATCCCCCCTATAAGTTTAAGGTTATCCGTCAGGAAGCGGGAGTCCGGCTTTATAGCAATGGCGTGGATTGGGTTCAGGAGTTGGACTTGAGTGCTGGGGTGTCTCTGCAACTGTTTGATCCCCGTCATGTGCAAGCTTGGGGAGAGGGAGCCGATGAGTCGGGCAACCTCCCTCAATATGATACTGGGGTGAGTGTTGCCATTGAGCCGCAACCGATCGCCGTCCATTGGCAGGATTTAGAGGAACGTTGGGGCGATCGCGCTTTTTCTGTCACCAATGGTCAGTTTTTTGGCTCTGAGCCTGTGCAATTGGCCTTTCCCCTGAAAGCTGAGGGGATTATCTACAGTGGTGGCTATGCGGGACTGGGGGAATATCCCGGAGAAAAGCAAATGCTGATTATCCAGGGCCAGCAAGCTCAGATTTTGCCGTTTCCTGAAGTGGGTTATCCTGAGAATCCTCTGTTTTCGCCAATTCCCAATCTCTTGGTGGGCCTAAACGAATGGGCCGATAAAGGGATTAAACGGGCTGTGGGGCGGACGTTTGTGGGAGTCGGCGATCGCAATCAAGATGGCATTTCAGAAACCCTCTGGATTTTCAACTCCCCCGCCGCCACTCAACTGCGAGCCTCTCGGGTGTTGCGGGCTTTGGGGGCTGATGGGGTGATGATGTTAGATGGGGGCGGCTCGACGCAATTAGTGGTTCAGGGAGTTGAACGGCTCCCATCGAGCGATCGCAGCCCCCGAGCGATTCCCCATAGTTTAGGGGTTATTTTGCCGAGGGGGTTAACTCCTGATGGCCCCGAGGAAACACCTGGGCCGCATCTTCGGGAATCTCAACTGTAACCCGTGCGCCAACGGGTAAGCCAAGGATTTCGTGACTGCGAGCGTGAACACAGTGGCCTGAGGGCATTTGCAGACAATAGCGATGTTCGCGGCCCAAGAATTGGCGATCGCGGATTTGAACCTCTCCTGACTCATCGGGCTGTACTCTGAGATCCTCTTCGCGAATCATCATATCTCCTACATCCCCCGAGAGATCCCCAGTAGCCGCGACAGAAAAGCGTCCGAGTTCTGTTTCCCACTGACTCCCGCAACGGCGGGCCTGCAAGAAATTGGCTTGAGTGACAAACTCAGCCACAAAGCGCGAGGCGGGTTGGCGA
>CAZXWM010000177.1:0-8161 GCA_964644215.1 uncultured Phormidium sp. | reverse complement strand
AAAATCCACCGCCTGAGAAATCTTCTTCGGGGGTTTCGGCTGTTGCAACATCCCCAATTTCTGCCCCAATTCCTCTAACTCTTGGGGGTTATCCATATTCATGGCCCAACATACCCGTTGTTCCGTCCCCAGGAGATTGATGGCCACAGGGAATTTCGCCCCTTTAACATTCTCAAACAGCAGGGCGGGACCCCCAGCTTGTAAGAGGCGATTGGAAATCTCGGCAATTTCTAAATCCGAGTCCACGAGGCTGCTGATGCGTCGTAATTGGCCTCGTTGTTCAAGTTGATCGATGAATCCCCGTAAATCTCGTGCCATGGTCGATTGTTGTTCAGGCTGGTGGTTCCCTTTATTTTAGGGGTCTGGGCAATAGCTCGCTAGGATTTCTCACTATTGCCGGTTAATGGTGGTGATGTCCAGGAGATCCCGCATGACCATAAGCCCCCGTTTCTGGCTGAAAGGGGAGGGTTTGTAACCTCACCGTCAGCCCTAATTGCTGCAACAAATCGGCTAAAACCGGGTCAGGCGACAAACGCAAATACTCCGCCGTCACTTCTAGGGGAACATGACGATTCCCCAAATGATAGGCGGCCCGTAGCAGTAGTAGGGGGTTACTGGCGGTGACGGTGAGGACGGGTTCGGGTTTGGCGTGAATCTCGACCTGTTGCTGCTGCGTTTCATCGAGGAGGCGATCGCCATCCTGGAGGACTGTACCACGGGGCAACCGCAGAAACACCACCTCCCCAGAATCACAGGTAAAGCGATGACGGCTACGTTGACGGTCTTGAGCGGTTAAACTCAACTGTAAGATGGCGGTCTCATCGGCTGAGATAGCCGGACTCGCACCGGGATATCGTCGCTGGGTTAACACGATGGACATAACTTCAGATAGCTGGCTGGCTGGCGAACAGTGTCATAATGCTATTGAGAAGCTGCTCAGGTTCGATGGGATGGATTAAACAGATATCCGCTCCCTGCTCTTGACAGGCGGCTAACTCCTGGGAGTTGAGCGGATCACTCATTAGGAGAATTTTCAAGGATTCGGTGTTGGGAAGTTGACGTAACAGCCGCATCAACTCACAGCCATCCATCCCTGGAAGTTGGCGATCAATCATCACCGCCACGGGTTTCAACATCTTAATCTGTTCTAGGGCCGTTGATCCGTCCAACATCCAAACCGTATGATAGCCCGCCGCTGTGAGTAGATCACAAATGAGGATGGCTTCGTCTTCTTGATCGGCCACGAGAACCACATGGCCCTTACGGGGAGGAAGGGGAGTCGGGGGCGGGGGTGTTGGCTGAACGTCAACCCCTGTAGAGCGATGACAGGGAAGGCGCACTGTAAATTTGGAACCAACGCCCACTTCCGAGTCCACTTTAATCAGTCCTCCATGGAGTTCAACGAGTTGTTTGGTTAGGGCGAGGCCTAAGCCCGTTCCGCCATATTGACGGGTGTAGGTGGACTCGAGTTGACGGAACATTTGAAATAGTAGCGATCGCTGATCTTCAGGAATGCCAATTCCCGTGTCAGCCACTTCAAAGACCACTGTGCTGTCATCTTGCCAATAAATTCTCAGTAACGCCTGGCCGCCGGTGGCGGTGAATTTGATGGCGTTGCTGAGTAAGTTAAAGAGAATCTGTCGTAGGCGATCGCGATCGGCACAGAGACGGTCTTGATGTTCCCGTAACTGAAGATCGAGGGCTAAATGCACCCCATTGACGGTGGCGCGATCGACCATCATGCAAAACATTTCTTGAGCCAATTGAGTCAGAGAAAATTCTGAAAAACTCAAGACCGTTTTACCAGATTCATTTTGGGATAAATCCAGCAAGTCGTTGATCAGTTCCATCAAATGCTCACCACTGTCATAAATACTCTGGATATAGTCCCGCTGTTTGGGAGTTAAATTCCCAAAAGACCAACGCAACAGGGTTGACGACATCCCGATAACGCAGGTGAGAGGGGTTCGTAGTTCATGGCTGACCGTGGCCAGAAAATCGCTGCGAGTTTGGTTGGCGACCTGGGCCGTGACGAGAGCATCCCGTAAGTCTTGGGTGCGTTGTTCAACCCGCTGTTCGAGGGTTTCTTTTTGTTGCTGAACTTCAGCGTAGAGTTGCGCTTGATAGATGGCGACACTGAGATGATCGGCGATATGTTCGAGAAATTCCTGTTCTCGGGGTTCCCACACCCGAGGGCGATCGCATTGATGGGCCAGCAAGATTCCCCAGAGATGGCCCTGAACCCGAATCGGAACGCTCAAGTGGCTTTGGATACCCAACTCTTGTAGATAACGTTGACTCGTCTCGGGCAATTGGGAGTCAAACTCTTGAGCGTTCAACCTGAGCGTCTCTCCCCGTTCGTAGCGATCGCGGAACTGATTAAGAAATTGCCAATGTTGGCTCTCTTGTCGGGATAGAACCGAGGCCAATCCCTCATGGCTTAGGGCTTCATAGGTCATACAATCTCGGCCACGGTTGGGGGGAGTCCCCGTCTGGCTGCCCTGATTGTAGTTATCAAATTGATAGATACAGAGGCGATCGAGTTCTAAAAAACGACGGACGCGATCAACCGTATTGGAGATCAACACGGCTAGGGCGACACTCTGACAGGTTTGAGTGGTCACCTGTTTGAGGAGTTGTTCTTGCTGTTGGTGTTGTTGCAAGGCATCTTCAACAGGCTGACAGGTTGTTGCTGGCTTGGCGGTTTGAGGAGAAGTCATGGCAGGTCTTGAGGGACTGCGATCGCTGATAAATTGGCACAAATTGAGAGTGAGTCGACTGTGATCATCCCGGTGCTGTTGACACCCTTGCAATTGTTTAAGAGCGCGATGACGCTGAGGCGTTTTCAGAGGACAGTCTTCGAGGAACGTTTGTAGCTGATCACGCTCCAAGCTAAAACCAACGCTTAACGGGGTTTCATCCTGGGGATTAGCCCAGACAATGGCACAAAACTGGGGCGATACACCGAGGGTAAATTGACCAACCTGGGTCCGGAAATGAACCCGTACCGCACGTTCAGTCAAAACGATGGCCTCCTCGTCGTCATCTCGGGCGGTTTGTTCAACCCAAACTTGCAAGCGATCAAAGATGGCCCGTGGGAGTGTTTGCTGAGGCAGACGGGGATGGAAACTATCCATAATTCACGGCAAGAACATCAAGCAGCAGCGTTAACATCTAAGCGATCGCTCGATTTGGCTCGATTTTGGGCCTGATGACGCAGGGGAGATGATCGCCAGTGCCATAGGATGTTCGAGGTTGTTCAACCCATTGAAATTCCCTCGGTCATTCGATTGAGACTGGCGAGAGTGAGCCGATCGGCTCTGCGATCGCTCTACTGTGATCCTAGTCTGAGTTTTGAGCGTCTCCTAAAACGATCGCCTAAACTTTGCAATTGTCGCAACCTGTACTGTAATGGACTCAAACAGACTCTTTCGCGTCTAACTTGGCAACTCTCACCCTTAGACGAACCGACTCAATCCCAGGGAGAGCTTCATGATTGAACGACGCTCTCTAGCCCCCTTTGCCGGTTAAAAGACGCTGCCAAAGCTCCTCAGGAATATCTCGCTCAAGTGAGTAAAGTTGAGCATCGAGGCTAAAAGTTTCGCTAAAGGCCTCAATCAGAGCGGGAACCACGTCCGAGACCTTGAGATCCGGCAACCACTGCTGTAAACTGCCCACAGGGCGATCGCCGATGCCACAGGGGACGATATCACGAAATCCTTGTAAATCGGGGCAAACATTGAGAGCGAAGCCATGACAGGTAATCCAACGGCTCACCTGAATGCCGATCGCTGCCACTTTCTGCCCCTCCAACCAAACTCCGGTCAGGCCAGGCATCCGTTCCCCTTGCAGCTTAAACTGAGCCAATGCCAGAATGAGACTGGCTTCGAGTTGTCGTAAGTAGTCATGTAGATCGGGTTGATGTCGCTTCAGGTTGAGGATGGGATAGCCCACCAGTTGCCCCGGACAATGATAGGTGACTTCTCCCCCCCGTTCAATGCGATAGACCTCCCGGTCTGAGCATTCAGGGTTAAACTGTAAGAACTTCGCATCAGCTCCTCGTCCCAAGGTATAGACAGGGGGATGCTCCAACAACAGTAAAACATCCTCAAGTTGAGGACAATCGCGGCGGGCTTCAAACAACGACCGCTGAAGTTCCCATGCAATTTGATAAGGGATCAAGCCTTGAAACCAGAGAACGTGAACCTGTTGCCGTGAAGTGGTACTAAACATCATCCAAAAAAGCAAGGGTTTTTCAGCAATAATTATGGCTAAAATCAGCAAATCTAATCACGAATTGTCAAGGATTGCAAAGGATTTTAAAGGGAGGTTCAGCCTCCCGACGATTCGCAATACAATAAGGGCATAGAAAGTAACGGGACAGATTCACCCTCCCCAGATACCCCTGCAAGCCGAGTACTGACTCATGAAGGCGGCAATCCCCGCCCCGCTGGACTTTCAGAAACCGCTTGGAGATCAGGTTAGGGAGGGCGATCGCCCCTGGCTTTTGAGAAAATCGGTTATCGAGCGGGAACTTTACGACATGAAATTAGTTATCCAAGGCAAGAATTTCGAGATCACCGACGCGATTCGCGAATATGTCGATGAAAAGATCGAGAAAGCGGTGAGTCATTTTGAAACGTTAACGACGGAAGTTGATGTTCATCTGTCTGTCGCTCGGAATCCTCGCATTGCCGCCAATCAGTCAGCAGAGGTGACGATTTACGCCAATGGAACCGTCATTCGCGCTCAAGAAGGAAGCGAATCGATGTATGCCAGCATTGACTTAGTGGCAGACAAGATTGCTCGCCAGTTGCGCAAGTACAAAGAGAAACGCAATCGCAAGCTACATACTCAAGGCAAAACCACTGAGGTTTTGGCGGATGTCGTCTCCAACTCCGATGGTGTGACGGAAGACTTGATCGGCGATCGCGCCGTGGAACTTCCCCCGGAAGTGGTGCGTACCAAGTATTTTGCCATGCCACCGATGACCGCTGATGAAGCCTTGGAACAACTGCAACTGGTTGACCACGATTTCTATGTGTTCCGCAACCGCGACAGTGGAGAAATCAACGTCATCTACGAGCGGAATCACGGAGGCTATGGTGTCATTCAACCCCGTAAATCCGGAGACAATGGAGCCGTTCGCACCAATCAAATGTCCAAAGCTTCCTAGATACAGCGCTCCTAGAGATTAACTCAGACTCAGATTGACACTCGACATGATCTAGGAGTGTTCAGATTTCCCTAAACCAGAGAATGGTTGTTGCCCTTCCTCTCCCTCGAATCCGAGGGGAAGGGGTCAGCGGGAGCAAACCCCAGTCATGGCCCCAATCGTCGTGACCCGAGAAAGCGCGGTTAGAGTTGATAGGGACTGGTTTGGGTAACATCGCGGCTGCTGCGTTTCGCCTTCGATTGAGACTTAGCCTTAGACGCACTGCGGCGAAGGGCCTCTAAGCGAGTTTCATACTGTTTGCGAAGCCGTTTCTTGGGCGTTTGCTCAATCAAGGTTTTCAAAGCACTGCCCAAACTCTTATAAGCATTGGGGAGAGTATAGCCAAAGCGACTAGCGAGGGCGATCGCCTTCTCATCGGCCTCCAACAACTCTTGTAGCGCCTTCTCGCTGTTATTCTTCTGATAGAGACGATAGCCCGACACACCACATAGCCCTAACGCCAAGAGAAGAAGTACCCCATCCTGAACCCAGAGTTCTCCAACCGCACCGCCTAAGCCAATCGCCAACGCCGCCATTTCCCAGCCTTCACGGGGAATCGTGTCATTTTGGATGCGAGCCACCTCATGCCAAAACAGCAAATTGCGCTGATCGAGGGCCAAATTTTCCCACTTCACCAAATCGATGGCAATTTCAACCTCATCCCGGCTCAACTCCTCACAACGAAGCAAGGGAGGGTCAATTTCCGTGGTTTTCTCAACCGTTACCCAACTTTGCAGTTCCGGGGGTAACAGTCCTCGAAGACGACGTAATTCATTAATTTCAGCTTTGGCAGCCGAGGTTACATAGGAGGTCATAATGTCGCAAATATGGCAGTAGTCGGCAGGGTTGAAGGATTGCTCAAGAGTCAACTCCTTAAATCCTAACAAATTACCAGCGTTTTGAACGTTGCCAGGCCGTCAGTAGCCCCAGGGCGAGGGACAGGAAAATCCCGAGCCAGAGAACTAAGCCCGGCAAAAAGCTCAACACCGTCAAGCCTCGCAAAATCCAAATGACCAGGGTTAAGCCCAGCACCGCAACCAAGCTACGAAAGAGCAGAGAATCCGAGACAATTCGCATGGGGCTAACGTCTGACGACAAGAGATGGGGACAAGCAAGGGCTTGAACCGCCATTCTAGCAAATTCCCGGCCGGGGGCAGCCAGACCCTAGCGCTGCGCTAAGCTAAAAGCGAATGCGCCCACTCCCCTCGTCCAAACACCGTCATGCAACGCTCACGCTTTCGCTTGTCCCTCCTGTTTTCTGGACTCGTCCTGGGTGGTTTCGTTCTCGCCACAAGTTTACCCGGCTTGAGTGCCGAGAGGATTACAGCCAGCTATAGTCTGTTTGAGCGTTCCGTCTCCGTCAACGCCCTCGAAACCTATGCCCGCAGCGGGGAGATTGGACGGGACTTAGCCCCCTACATTCGCTTTGTCGCTCCTGAGTTAAGGAATAACATTCGTGACGCCTTATTAGCGCGGGCTGACGTGGATGCGGTGGCCGTATCTCAGTTTCTCTACACGCCTCAGGGAGAAGCCCTCTTACAGCGGCTCGGTCAAGCGATTCAACTCGGTTCAGGGCGATCGGGATATTTGGGCTTGCGTTCAGCCTTGATTTTAGCTGCTGCCGATGAAACGGAGGGCTTAACCCTGCTCAATGTACTGCACTATTTTCCCACAGAGACCGTACGGCTCGACTTTAACCAAACCCTGCGTATGGCCCAGGAGCTACAGAGTTTAATTCGAGATAACAATCAGGCCGTTGCCAGAATTGAGAATCAGTCGCGGTTAGAAGCTCAAGACAACGGCGAGTTGAGCACTCCCTTCGAGGATCTCATGGAGTTGGGTGAGTATTCCTGGGATGTCACGTCTTTAGATCTGCGCGATCGCGATCGCACCCTACCCTGGGGATATGCCTTTGCCATAGACTTATACCTACCGCGAGCCAGGCGATCGGCCCCCATTGTCGTCATCTCCCATGGCTTAGGCTCCAATCGTCAGTCTTTTCAATATCTCGCCGAACATCTGGCCTCCCACGGTTTCGCAGTGGTCGTTCCCGAACATTCCGGCAGCAGTGCCAGACATATGGAAGCCCTGTTACGGGGCCGCGCCCAAGAAATTTCCCGTCCCCAGGAGTTTATCGATCGCCCCCTGGATGTGACCTTTGCCCTTGATAGCCTCGAAAAACAAACCATCACCGATCGCCAACTGCGCGATCGCCTCAACTTCGATCAAGTAGCCGTAATTGGCCAATCCTTTGGCGGCTACACCGCCCTCAGCCTAGGGGGGGCCAGCATCAACTTTCCCGAACTCGAACGTCGCTGTGGCCTCACTCAACAAAGCCGCTCCTGGAACGTCTCCCTCTTCCTACAATGTCGGGCCTTAGAACTGGCCAATTCCACCTCAGAGAGTCAATTAACCTTTCACGATGCTCGAGTTCAAGGCGTGATTGCCCTCAATCCCATCGGCAGTGCCTTATTTGGTCAACTCGGCTATAGCCACATCGACGTACCAGTGATGATGGTCTCCGGGGGGGCCGATACCGTTGCACCTCCCATCGCCGAGCAAATCCCGCCCTTTGCCTGGTTAGAGGCTCCCACTAAGTATTTCGTCTTACTCAAACAAGCCACCCATTTCTCCGTCATCGGCAGTTCCCAAGAAGATAGCGTTACCTTACCCCTCGATATCATCGGTCCCAATCCCGATCTCGCCCAACGCTATGTCAAAGCCTTGAGTTTAGCCTTTCTGCAAACCCATATCATTGGTAATGATGAGTTTGCCCGCTATCTCAATGCCGCCTACGCCCAAGACATGAGTCAAGACCCCATTTCCTTATTTCTGGTGCAAGGCGTGATTGATGGCGTTCCTAGCCCCGATTCCCTAGCCAATCGTCATCTTTAGCTTCTCGGCGGGAAGCCCCGCGCTCTACCCGTTAGGGTGAGCGGCGCTTGG
>CAZXWM010000176.1:0-8206 GCA_964644215.1 uncultured Phormidium sp. | reverse complement strand
TTATGACTCACATGAATATGAGTAGAAGGAATCGGGTCAGAGACTGTTGACGGCCTCGGAGGGTCGGGGTGCTGACGTTTCACAGTGCTAATAACTCAACAATACGACTTCACAATGGGACGAAGCTGAACACCTTGGACAAAAACCGTAGCAGGGTTAGGCCAACCCGACCACAGCTCACCATCCAATCCCAGGTTACCCCGAACAGGAGCGAACCTGAGTCAATAGCCGCACCATATCATCGATCGCCCCCCGTTGCTCACTGGCCGATCGCGTGGACTGATTGACGATAATTGAAAAGGTCAGAGTTCCATACTCGGGATGCTCCAAATACCCCGACAACGCCGAAACCCCCGCAATCGTCCCCGTTTTGGCCTGAATCGCCACCGGACTATCCCCCAAACGATGTCGCAACGTTCCCGACTCCCCCGCCACCGGCAGCGAGGCCCGATAAAGCGTTCCATAGGGACTCCTCGCCATCCCCTGTAACGTCTGCACCAACGCCTGAGGACTCACCCAGTTCACCCGAGACAACCCCGAGCCATCATTCACCTCAAACAGCTCCTCATCCACCCCCAACTGAGCCAACACCCGACTCACCACTTGCAATCCTCGTTCAGCCGCCGAGGAAGTTCTCCCCGAGGAATCCTCCTCCAATAACAGGTCTGGGGAAGCCGTGACTCCCAACCAACGCAACAACACTTCAGCATAGAGATTATCACTGACCCGATTGGTTCGTTCCACCAAAGTCCCGAGAGCAGGAGAATCGACCCCAGCAATTTCGACCCCTTTCACCAACCGGGGAACCTCCGTAATGCGGCGATTTTCCACCCGCACCCCCTGATCTTGCAACTGGCGGCTAAATTGCTCTAAAAAGGCTTCATTGGGATACACCTGGGCCACCGACACCGGTTCTGGGTCAGACCCCACAATCAACTCTCCCTCAATCGTGATCTGATTGTCACGGAAACTGCGGCCCAAGGCCAGCCATTCTTCCTGATTCGCAGACACGGTTCGCGAGCGATTGTCTAAACGCCAACGACCCCGATCGCGATCGCGCTCCCACTCCACCCGCAACGGCTCACCAACCCCCTGAGGATGTAGGGTAAAGGGGATTTCATTGCGATCGACAATGGCACTATTCGCCGGTGCGCCATACCCCGCTTGGACATCTTCCCATTGCCAACGGGGATTCACCGCCTCGCCGCCAAAATAACTCGCATCCAGCCAGAGTTGCGGCACCTGAGTTAGTCCCGTCGCCGCCACCTGTTGCGCCAACATCTCTAACTGTTCACCGGTTAGAGTGGGGTCTCCCCGGCCGACGATCTGCACCCCCTCTTCGGTGCGATAGACTGAGGTGCGAACCTGATAATCCGGGCCAAGATGAGTTAAGGCAGCGGCGGTGGTTAGCAATTTGACGTTGGAGGCCGGTAAAAAATACTGTTGCGCCTCACGACTGTAGAAAGTACGATCGCCCCCGAGAGACTCGACCAAAATCCCCCAACGAGACCCCGGCCCGTGATTGAGGCGAATCGCATCAATGGCCCCCGCCAACGCCTCCTCGCAAATTGGCCCCGGTTCTCCCTGAGCTAAACTTGGCCGTCCCGAGACTTCCAAACCAGCTACCAGAGCCATGGCCGCGATCGCACCCACCCACATGACCGACCGACTGCAAGCCATTACCATCCTCCAATCCTGACCCCCACGAGACGAAACCGATCTGACATGATATCATAGTCGGCATAAGTTAAAAAATATGTCCCACCTGTCTTTTGGGGAGTAACAAAATTATGAAACGGTTTAGCACAATACTTGCAGTGACGCTAGGAACCGCTAGCCTAGTCGTTGGTCAAGCGGCTCTGACCACCAGTTCATCGCTACTGCGTGACCCGCAAACCTCCCACTGGCTTGCAAGAGTTAATGCTAGTCCCATTGCCTATACTCCCCCCAATCGCGGTCGTCCTCAACAAACCCAAGGGACAGGATCTCGTGGCTGTGAGGCGATCGCCGGCGACAAAGACACCAGCATCGACGTTACCCTCGTCGCTCCCGTCGATCATACCGCCTATACAGTCTCAGGTCAGCCGACGTTTTACTGGCTGGCTGAACATACCATCAACCGGACTGTTGAATTTACCCTCGTCGAAGATGGCAACCCCAACCCCATCTACGTCCAGCAATTTGACCGCCTAGAAGCGGGTATGAATCACGTCGCCCTGGACTCAGAACAGTCCCTAGAAGTCGGCAAAACCTACCGTTGGACCGTATCCGTCATCTGCAACGCTCAACGCCGGTCTGCCGACGTTTTCGCCCAAGGTTGGGTTGAACGAGTTGAAGTTTCCCAAGAACTTCAGGCCCGACTTGACGCCGCCACCACCCCTGAAGAGGTGGCGCAAGCCTATGCTGAGTCCAGTATCTGGTTCGATGCCTTGGCCAGCCTAACCCGTGACAGCGATCGCCTCGAAGCCTTTGAGACTGAAATCAACAACAGTGCCTCAGCCTCACAGCGTAACGAAGCCAGCAACCTCTCCAACTAGACCTAACCCTTAAACCCCAAGACCATCCCCCGGTCTCAACTAGAGACGGGGGGATAGTTTTTTGCTGATTGTTGGCTTGGTTTCAGGCAGATTCCGACATTACGAGTGAATCTCCAAATTGAGGACATATCGCCCCAGAGACAATTGTCCCGACCAGAGTTCATAGTCTAACCGCAAATGTTCCGGCAGTGACTCCCCAGAAAACTCCAGTTGCCGCGTATAATTCCTCAAGCGCATCTGACTGTGAGAATGGGGTTCCTCTCCCCGTAGCCAATAGCGACTGATGCCATACATCCCTCGTTCCCAGAGATGACGGTAGCTGAGTCCTCCCTGTCCCTGCATGGTGGCGATCGCCCGATAGGGGGAAATCTCGAACCATAACAGTCGCGTCGGAGTTGGGGCCGGCTGGCCATCAGAATCGGCATTGGACTGGGGTTGCCAGCCAAGAACCGCCGGTTCATTCAACAGCAGATGAAACCGCTGTTGGTCTTTTTGATAGAGGGTTGCCGTCGTTTCCACCATAGACCACAGAGGGAGATCCGTAGAAATCAAAGACAGACAAGCAGGTTTGCGGTGAGTCAGCATAGAAAAACCAGAGAGTCAGGAATGGACGCAGATCGGCGATCACGAGAGCAAGCCACGGGCTAAGATAAGTCCACTGTCCTAGCTGTTTTAGTAGATGATATGTCTTCCCCCATCGTAACAGTCAAAACCGATCAACAACGTCAAGATTTAGTTATTATTCCCCCAGCATCAGGAGTTGCCCTGTCCGGAAAAATTCAAATCCCCGGCGATAAATCCATTTCCCATCGCTCCCTGATGTTGGGCGCGATCGCCGAAGGAGAAACAACAATTAAAGGTCTACTCCTCGGAGACGATCCTCAAAGTACAGCAGCCTGTTTTCGGCAAATGGGGGCAGAAATTTCCCAACTCTCAGACCAAGAGGTTCGCGTTCGTGGCCTAGGAATTGGCAACCTCCAAGAACCGAACGATGTCCTCAACGCCGGCAATTCTGGAACCACCCTACGTTTGATGTTAGGCCTTCTCGCCTCCCAACCGGGACAATTTTTTGCCGTCACCGGCGACAAATCTCTGCGATCGCGGCCCATGTCTCGGGTTGTCACCCCCCTACAACAAATGGGGGCCAGCATTTGGGGACGACAAGGGGGCAAACTCGCACCCCTCGCCATCTATGGCCGTCAACTCACCCCCAACCACTATCACTCCCCCGTCGCCTCAGCCCAAGTTAAATCCTGCATTCTCCTGGCCGGCCTCAGTACCGAAGGCAAAACCACCGTCACCGAACCGGCCCTATCCCGAGATCATAGCGAACGGATGCTGCGGGCCTTCGGGGCCGAGATTGACGTAGACCCCAGTTGTCACCGCGTCAGCATCACCGGCCCCGCCAAACTCACGGGACAAACCGTTGTCGTTCCCGGAGACATCAGTTCCGCCGCCTTTTGGCTTGTCGCCGCCGCTATGCTTCCCGGTTCCGATTTGCGGGTGCAAAATGTCGGCATCAACCCCACCCGTACCGGGATTTTAGAGGCCCTACAACGGATGGAGGCGGATCTAACTCTGGAGAATCAGCGGCAAGTGGCCGGAGAACCCGTCGCCGATATCCGCGTTCGCAGTTCTCAGTTAAAAGGCTGTGAACTCGCTGGAGACCTCATTCCTCGCCTCATTGACGAAGTGCCGATTTTAGCGGTCGCCGCTACGATGGCCCAGGGAACGACCGTGATTCGCGATGCGGCTGAGTTGCGCGTCAAGGAAAGCGATCGCCTCCTGGCCATGGCCCGGGAACTCAGCAAACTGGGCGCAACCGTCAGCGAACGTCCCGATGGCCTCGAAATTACCGGCGGTGTTCCCCTGCATGGGGCCGATTTGGATAGTTACGATGATCACCGAGTTGCCATGAGTCTGGCGATCGCCGCCCTCCTAGCCGATAGTCCCAGTCACCTCTATAACGCCCAGTCCGCCTCGATTTCCTATCCCGACTTCATCGCTACCCTGAAAACCGCTCTCGGCGACCGTTAATCGGCCAGAGTTAAGGCGATCTGTCATGCTGTCCCCAGTTCTTTTTTTGATTGTCAGCCCTAGGCCACTTTATTGAAAAAAGTTACAAATTAGCAGCATTCTGATCCGTCCTTGGGGACGGTTTTCACGCCAATTTGCCTGAATTTGCCCCTGAATTTGCCAGTAAATTTGCCCCAATCGTGCGATCGCAAACCGTCCTTACCCTTGCCAACCTGAAATTAGTTGACTACAATTCTCAGTAACCAAGCAAAACTAGCCCAACAGCCCCCCTACTATGAGTTCCTCCAAAACCCAATTCCATCTCGTTGGACGAGTCCTCGGCGTTGACAGCAGCAGCAAAGGCAAAATCAAGAGCTTGCACCTCCTTAACGAAGAGGGAACCCACCGCATCAAACTGAGTTCATCCTTGCGATCGCCATCCTTAGACCTAGAACCCGGAACCTGGATCTCCGTGCGAGGAACCGAGAAACACAAAACCAAACAGGACAAAATTAAGCTCAAAGCCAAACAAATTCAGCCCCACCCAGGATTGCGACAACTCAGCAAACCCGGTCACGGAGACCCCTGTCCCGCCTTAGACATCGAGGAGACCCCCGCCTCAGCCAGTCAACCCGACACCCCCCCCATCAAACCCAAACCCCCCGCCGGCAAAATCCTCGTCTGTCAGAAATCCAAATGTCGTAAACGGGCCAGCGGCGACCTCTGCAAACTTCTCAAACAGAGTCTTGACGAACAGGGACTCGGAGAGTCCATTCAAGTGCAAGGAACCGGCTGTCTCAAACGCTGCAAATCTGCACCGAACCTGGTGGTGTTACCCAAAAAGGCTCGGCACAGTCGCATCAAACCCCAAGAAATCCCCGCCCTCGTTGAACAGCATTTCGGCTAGGAGTTCGGACCCACGAGAGTCCTCTAAAGCACCTCGTGGGTATATTGATGTTGTTTGACATTATCGTCCGTCGTGACCACGCGATCGCTATTCAGGACGCGCTTACGCTCCAAACTGTGATTAAACTCCCGATAGGTTGTCCCCACACTAATATGCTGAGTCGCCTCAGGGCGCTTAGCATAGGTGCGGCTACTAGCAATAATTCGCTCCGTTAAATCATTGCCTAGCTGGGCCTCCCCTGGGAAGACCTCAGGAACTTGGAACGTTTCCCCATCAAAAATCTCACCAATCGTCGTAGCATAGGCCAACTCATAAGACGTGGGAATGCCTTTGAGAAGTGCTTCGAGGGATGAAGAAGTAATCGGTTCAATCACACGAACCTGTTGTACCTCCCCATCATCTTGTAAGAAACACACCGCTAGTCCGAGAACCACATAACTCTCCGCAGTTACATCGGGTGCGTTTGCAAGGGCATTTGCCATAGTGATAGTGCATTAAAAAGACTGCAAGAGAATGGGCTTGAGTCAGGCGATCGCCCGCAGCACATCCCATTCCACTCTAGGGGGATTCTAGCAAACCCCTCCCAAGGCGATCGGCATCCCCTTACAAATCTTGACGCGACCCAACTGGCCCTCCTCCGCCACCCTCCTACGTAGAACCTCGCCGCCGAAAGCTCCCCAGGCTATCCGGATTGAAAATTCCCCAGACCGTACCTAGAGGAACCGAGAATATCGCCGTCACGGTTGACCATCCCCCTCTAAGTACTATGGCAGACCTCACCCCCTCACCCCAGTCCCAAACCGGCTCCGCCCTCGCTCTTCCCCTGGTTCGTCAAGCCTACCTTCCCCCACCCGAGCGCGCCTTAGTCCATCAACACTTGCCGCTCCCGCCTCGTCCCCGAAAAATGGTCATCAACGCAGAGACAGACGAGAACCGAACCCCCGCCTGGTGTTATGCCCTCGGAACCAGTGCCGGCGTCACCGCCGTTCTTCTCGCCAGCCAATATTACGGCCAACAACTCTTTGACGCCGAACCCAACCGCACCTTTCCCCCTCTTCCCCAAGACCTAGCCCAAGCCGACCCAGATATCCCCATGACCCCCACCACCGTCGCCCCAGAAGTGTGGGGACAACTCGCCCAACAAGAACTAGAGTTGTGGAAACAAGACCTAACCACCTTTGCCCAAGAGGTTCAAGCTCGCGTACAGTCCCAGCCTCGCGACTCAGCCACAACCCCCTCAGCCACAACCCCTCAACCCTCCCCAGACCAACAAGCCCAGCATCTCCTCCAACAAGCCTTTAATCGCGCCGAAAAACGGGATTTCGCCTCCGCCATTACCCTACTCAACCAGATTCCCGCCCATACCCAAGTCAGCGACCTGGCCCAAACCAAGCTCATCGAATATCAGCAGAAACGCAACACCCAAGCCGACTACTGGCTCTATCGCGCGAAATTCCTCGCCTATGGCGAAGACTTTGCCGGTGCGATCGGCTATCTACGTCAAATCCCTCCAGAAACTAGCGCCTATCGCGAAGCCCAACAACGACTCACACGCTATCGTCAGGCCCGCGAAGACCAAGCCCAAGATCTCCTGCAACAGGCCGCCCACTTTGCCCAACAGGGGAACTTTGCCACCGCCAACCGTCTATTGCGGTTAATTCCCCAAGAAGCCGCCGCCTATGGAACCGCCAAAAGTCGCCTCATTGACTACAGCCGCCAGATCTACCTGGCCCGTCAGCATGACCGCTCTCAGTCCTGAGTCTACCCGAACCCCTCTCGGCGACTCATCAGCTTGCCTAAAGTCTGACAGCGTGTATTATGAAATTCTCATATAAATATGCGCTTGACAACTATGTAGCGATTTTGTTTTACTAAGACTGTACTGGAACCGCACAAGCATTGTTCTTGTAATTTCTTAACTTCATCATTTTGAGGCAATGCTAGGTTCTTAACAAGGTTATTATCTATGACATTCACTGCAATTCAGACAAAGGACTCCCTCTGGGAACGATTTTGTCAATGGGTTACCAGCACCGACAACCGGCTGTATATTGGCTGGTTCGGCGTGTTGATGATTCCCACCATCCTCACCGGTGCAACGGTCTTCATCTTGGCCTTTGTCGCCGCACCTCCCGTTGACATCGACGGCATTCGTGAACCCGTCGCCGGTTCCCTGTTGTATGGCAACAACATCATCACCGCCACGGTGATTCCCACCTCAGCCGCTGTGGGATTGCACCTATACCCCATTTGGGAAGCCGCCAACCTACAAGAATGGCTCTATAACGGCGGTCCCTACGAACTAATTGTTCTGCACTTCCTCATCGGCATTTATGCCTACATGGGGCGGGAATGGGAACTCTCCTACCGTCTCGGGATGCGTCCTTGGATTCCCGTAGCCTTCTCGGCTCCCGTTGCCGCTGCAACCGCCGTTCTGCTCATCTATCCCATTGGTCAAGGTAGCTTCTCCGATGGCATGATGCTCGGAGTTTCGGGAACCTTCAACTTCATGATTGTGTTCCAAGCCGAACATAACATCTTGATGCACCCCTTCCATATGCTTGGTGTGATTGGAGTCTTCGGTGGCGCGTTGTTCTCCGCCATGCACGGCTCTCTCGTCACCTCCTCTCTGGTTCGCGAAACCACCGAACTGCAATCTCAAAACCAAGGCTATCGCTTTGGACAAGAGGAAGAAACCTACAACATCGTGGCAGCTCACGGCTATTTCGGACGCTTGATTTTCCAA
>CAZXWM010000175.1:5245-8251 GCA_964644215.1 uncultured Phormidium sp. | reverse complement strand
GCAATGGCGTTGCTTTCTTGCATCTCAACGTAGAAGTGATTAGCGCTGATGTAGTTCAGTCCGTGGTTGCTCGTGTCGTTGACGTTCGCCATAACCTATGTCCTTGAGGGTATGTCCTTGAGGGTATGTCCTTGAGGGCGCTACAACGGTGATTTTAGTGTAGGTTTGGCCCCGGCTCGGGACTACTAGACGAAGGTCGAACATCTCTGGGGTTAGGGGTCGCGGTGTAGGGGAATCAGTCCGCTGCGATGGAGCATCTGTTGCACTTCTAGGGTGGTCAGGATTTCGGCGAAGCTTTGCCCGGCTGGGGGAAGACGGTTATCTCTGGGGTAGATGACGGCCAGGGGATAGGCCAGGGGATAGTGAGACTGGGTGAAGGCGGTGATGTTGGGGCCATAGCTGCCTTTGCTGTTACAGAGGTCAGTGTCGGGGGAGATGGGTTCGCCGTCGCGATGCTGAATGAGGGGGGAGATGGGGTCTTGGCCGTTGTCGCTGAGGGCTAAGGGATAGACGGAACATTGGCCAAAGACTTGACTTAGGGGAGCAAAGCCAATGCTGCCGAGATTTTGCTGTTCAAAGTCTCGGATGATAGTCCGCAGCATCTCGAAGGTGCTATGAGCTTGGATGACGGGGGGACGTTCAACGAGGCTATTGGGGACGCTCTGGGGGGTTTGGAGGTCACGAAAGTCGGCGATCGCCTGGGGGGTTTGCAGAATCTGTTGTTCGAAATACTGGCGCAAATCTGCCCGCTCTGGCACATAAAGCTGGACGGGCAAGTTGGGGCCGCCTAGGTCTTGCCAGTTGTCGATGTCGCCCCGGTATAACTGCCGCAACTGCTCAAGGGTCAGTTGTCCGTTTAGTTGTTGGGGCAGACTGTTGTGACGACGGGAATAGCTGAAGGCAACAAGGACGACAATGCCGTCATAGGCAACGTTTTGATAGCCCAGTTGTCGATGTAAGGACTCACCATGGCTCTGTTGGGCGTCGGTGAGGGGCATAATGGCAAAGTCTCGCTCTCGGGAAAGGACTTGGCCGATGGCGTCGGCGGCGGAGGGGGCAGGTTCATGGCGAAAGGTGGTGGGAGGTGGTTCGTCGTCTGGGTCCCCTTGGCGATCCGGTTGGAGTTGCTGCTGTAGGGTGGTTCTCGGGGCGATGAGATTGGGGGTTTCCAGGATATAACTCCAGGTTCCTTGGGCTGGGGAACTATAGGTAAAGTGTCCTGGGGGCAGTTCTCCGACATCGTCGATGCAGCAGATGGGATCTTGGATGATGGCGGAGGCCTGGGGTTTGAGGAGAAGCCAACGAATAATCAGGGCCAGGATGACTAGGCCGGCAGCGATGAGACTGATGCCGAGGAGGGTTTTCCAGGATATTGGGGATTTGGGAGACCTGTCGCGCAGCTGGGTAGCTGGGGGGTCGTTGAGGGGTGGTTGCGGGATGGTTCTAGGCGGTTGAGGTCGGCTCAGCAGGACTTGTCGTGCTTCTTGGGCGCTCTCAAAGGACGCGGTCCCTGACTGCATCAGCTTGAGGATAAATTCTTTGAGGAAGGGGTCGATGTCTGGGGGCCAGGGGGTGTCTTGGGCTTGGGGGTCCTGGGGGCTTAGGAGAGACAGGGCCAGGATTCCTAGGGCGTTTAGGTCGGTTTGGGGGCAGGCGCCGCTGAGGTCTGGGGGCTTGGCTTGGCTGAGATGTTCCCAAAGTCCAAGGTCACACAGATGGATGAAGAATCCTTGGGGATGGAGGGTGATGAGAAGACTGGTTAGGCTGAGGTTGCGATGATAGATGCCCTGTTTGAAGGTTCCCGATTGTAGTTGAAATTTTTGTTCGTGTAGAAATTCGAGGCTTTGTAGGACTTGGTTGAGAATGGCTTGGACGTGATGTTGGGGTAAGGGGCCGTTAGTTTGCTGGTACGTTTTTAGGGTGGGGGACGCATCGATTTCGCCTGGGGTGATGAGGTAGTAGCGGGGATCTTGTGGCGGGGCGATCGCCTCTTTGGGGAGGATGACTCGTGTGTCTTGGATGCGTCTATCGGCTCGGTGAATGTTGGCAAGAAGGCGAAATCGCTCTTTCCGTTGCTGAATGTCTTTTGGGCTGAAATAACGTTCGGGAAGGGGATAGTCTTTGAGGATGACGGGTTGGCGATCGCTCAGTTGGATGGCCTTGTACAATCGACCCATGCCTCGTGCTGGGAGTTGTTGTTGGATTTGGTAGCGATCGCGATCGCCTTGGATGATGGTCTCGGGGGCGAGGGGAGTGGGAAAGCCACAGTGATGGCAATGCTGGGCTTTGGGGTTGTCGGCGATCGTGTCTTGGGCAACGGGGCAATGTAAGGGATGACCGTGAACACAAGGATAGTGATGATACCGAGGGGAACCTGAGGGGACATCTGGAGACATCGCCCTCGATTCAGGGTCTGAGGTTGTTTCTGGTGGAGAATCTGGTGGTAGTTCGGGTTTCTTGAATTTTGCAATCAGTTTAGATTTGAGTGCCTGAACTTGGGAGCGTTGAGTGGCCAGGTGTTGTTCCACAATCGGCAACATCCATTGCAAACGTCGAGGAAACCAACGGAAGATGCCACTGCTGACGCGATGCTGTCGGGCGGCGAGTTGGCGTCTGGCCTGTTGCAGTTGTCGTCGGCTAGCTTCTTGGGCCAGTTGTTTGCCGAGTTGTTCAGACATAGGGTTGTCGTTGTTAAATGTTTGTTTTATGATCGGGGTCAATAATTGTCATGAAATAAGTTGCAGGTTAGAGGGTATTAACATGGCACGCCAAGAGGTGGTTCGATTATTCCGGGATGTGCAAACGAATACGGCGTTGAAGGATAAATACAATGGGGCTGATAGTTTAGAGCAATTGGTTACTATGGCCCGTGAGGACGGGTATGATGTGACCCTAGAGGAGTGGTTGGACGCCACGCAATTCAAGGTTGAAGAAGTTGAGTCGCCGTTATCGGAAATTCCTGGGATTTAGGCAGGGCATGAAAGCGAAGAAAACAGCCAGAGAGAA
>CAZXWM010000175.1:868-5235 GCA_964644215.1 uncultured Phormidium sp. | reverse complement strand
GAGAGAAGGGCAAGTTCTGAACAAAATTAGTGTTATGTCATTCTCTACGATAATTTTTAATGATTAAAAGGCCAATCTAGTTTGAAGCCCCCTAGACTGTTTTACTTTTAACGAATTCTTAACTAAGAGGCAAGGCGAGTAAGGTTGACAAAATATCTGCATCGTGGTTCCAATTTGTCTGATCAAAGAATTGCTCGCGATCGCAGATGTCACTGAGTCGAGTCCAACGACAGCCGTAGAAATCACTGAGAACGACAACAAGACGTTCATTGCGATTGAGTTGGGCAGTCTCAATTTTTCTCGTGAGCTGTTCGGCTTGGAGATAGGCTGTCGCCATCTCCTTGACAGCTTTGTCATTATCGGTATAAACACCACCCCAAGCAATTTGTAGAAACAGTGCCAAATTTCCCCGCACGAGGTAGTAGTGCATGGCATAGGAGTTCATACCATGTCCAGCATGGGCAAGGACAACATAATCTGCGATCGGTTGAGTGCCGACTTCTTCAAGAAACCACGAAATTTGATAGGGATTGGGAATATCACTGCGCGTGCTATAAATCCAGGGAGCGACTTCTTGGAGGTTGTCGCACATTTCTGTTGGAGTATTGGGGAATGGCAAGCCCTCTTTGGAGAATTGCTCCTTAAGATCATGTAGGGGAATTACTTTCATTTCTGTTATCCTTTAAGAATTAATAAATTTTAGAGTTTTTGGATCCATGAACTTCGCCTGAACGTCAGGTTCTTGAAGTTTTCTTGCTAACCATTGAAGACGTTCTACTAAAGCCTCCTTCATTTTGTTGACGTTGGCTTTTCTCATTTTACCCACAAAGTTTTTATTTAAAATTTCTTCTGCTGCTTGAGGGTTCTGAGCAAGTTCGATAACTCGTTGAGCAAATTCACCATCTATCACCGGTAACTGATCAGGGTAATATCCTGCATAAGTCATTGATTGTCCCTTTAATTCATTTAGCTTTTCTTCTCCAAATAGAGCACCTAGTATCAAATCGTTATCGATACCAGAAACCGTTCCTTCACCGATAAAAAAGTTTCGAATATGACGATCATAGTTGGCGAGAATTATATCTAGTAGAGATAGCCTGGAAAAAGCAAGTTGTGTAGACCAGTCAAATCTATCTAAGTCAAGTCCTACAAGCTGCTTTGTCTCTGTAAGTTTCTCTTGTTTTAATTGCTCTAACTTAACTTCTTCTGCCTCACGACCAGAAGCACCTTGCATTAAAAGACCACGAACTTCGCGTTTTTTTTCAGGGATATCAAGCTTAACAATAAACGAGGCCACGATTGTATTTCCACCTAGCAGTTTATCGAGCTCATATGCAGCCACATTACGTTCAGCAAGGCGCGGATTCCGACCTTCTATTCCATGACTAGCCCCTTCGTGTTGTAGATTACCCTGCTCATCCCGATTATGAGAGTCATAACTAGGATGTAGGTCATAATATCCTTCATCATCCTCACCCGCATTTTCTTCATCAAAATCCTCACCCGCATTTTCTTCATTAAAATCCTCACCCACATCGTTGCCATCATATTCCTGTTCTTCTTCCTCTTCTTCATCGTCCGAATCCATCAACCAGTCCAAATCGTCATCGCCCAACACTTCTAGTTTCTCAAGCTCCATGGGCTTAAAGAACCAAAGTGATTCGCCATCTATTTTAGCAAAATCACCATCTGGTAATTCTTTTACAGAAAAATTAAATTTTACTTTATAAAGTGTGTCATTAACTGCTCCTCCCCCCATAGAGTCGGTGCTTACAATATTACTCGCAACAAAATCGCGAGATGGATCTAGCTTGATGATTTCTTGCTCGACCTCCTGTTGCTCGACCTCCTGTTGTCCGACCTCCTGTTGCTCTGCTTCCTGACCTCCTTTAGCCCAGCTCTCAAAAAAAGCTATACGTTCTCTAACACCTGTCCCAAGTTGTCCAGAGCCTCCCGCTTGTTGAGTGGGTTGTCCATTTTGGGTTGCTGTGCCATTGTTCCCCTGTTCAAACACTTGCCGGCGTTGTTGAAAGGTCATTGAACTCCCTCCCGTCACAACCCTTTGGACTATTGCAGATTGCCCTCCTTGTTGGACAACATGGGTTAACTCATGAGCTAATAACTCCTGTCCCCCTGGCGTGGTAGGTTGATACGCTCCTTGACGAAAGAAGATATCTGAACCGGTGGTAAAGGCCTTGGCTTGAATTGATTGATTTAAACGATTTGACGCAGAATCTGTATGAATTTTTACCCCGGCAAAATTCGCGCCGAACTCCTGTTCCATTGGTTCACGAATAGAATTGGGTAGGAATTGTCCCCCCCCTTTGGCCGCCTGGATTGAAGTTTCTAGTTCAGGGGGAGCCATCATCGCAGCAGAAGAGTCCTGACTCAGAGATTTCATCTGCACTGCGTTTCCCTGAGTAGGGTCTCGCCGTTGGGGTTCTTGCGGTTGGGATTCTTGCGGTTGACGGGTATTGAGGCGTTGAACAACATCATGAGCCACGCGATCCGCTTCTTGCTCATACCGATCGCCGGCTGGACGGATCGCTAATTTGGGTTGAATCAGATGGGAGCCACTCGGGGAAGGAGAGACAGAATTAGATTCTGGGGAAGTCATGGGAACATTGCCCAGGTTATAACCCGTTCGTGACTCCTGCGACTGGGGTGTTTTTTCTAGCTGGGGTGGTGTAGCAAAGGGGCGAGGTTGGAACTTCCCAGTCTTGCCAGTCTTGGATGTTGTAGTGCTAACTGGCGTATTCTTATCAAGTTTTCGCTTGCTCACCATGGCTAATCCTTGCTACTTACCTTAACCAAGCCTCTCTCTCCACTGTGCCACAGACCACCGATCGCCTCCATTGGACGAAAGTCGAGGAGTTAAACCCAACCCTTTACCTCCATATCCGTCAGCGGCCGTTCTAACTTCATATACTCACTTTTAGCCGCCGCCAAGATATGTTTCATCATCACCGGTTCACTGGCATCAGCGGCAATAAAGGCAGAATTTAAGGCAATGTTACGGATATTGCCCCCGGTAACATTGAGTTTGCCCAATTTGGGATAGTTTAAGCCCTCAGTTGGCGTTGCCTCAGGAAAAATACGGCGCCAAATCGCTTCCCGTTGACGAGCATCAGGAAAGGGAAATTGCACCACAAAGCGGATGCGTCGTAAAAAGGCCTGATCCAGAGAGTCTTTTAAGTTAGTCGTCAGGATAGCTAACCCGTGATAGGCCTCCATCCGTTGCAGGAGATAGGCGACTTCAATGTTGGCATGGCGATCGTGGGAGTCCTTCACGGGACTGCGTTTACCAAATAGGGCATCGGCTTCGTCAAACAAGAGAATCGCTCCCCCAGCTTCAGCGGCATCAAAGAGCCGACGCAGGTTTTTCTCGGTTTCGCCAATATATTTACTGACAACGGAACTCAAGTCGATGCGGTATAGATCAAGCTGTAACTCGTTGGCAATAATATCGGCGGCCATGGTTTTACCGGTGCCACTGGGACCGGCAAAGAGGGCCGTAATCCCCAGTCCTCGTCCACTTTGACCGCCAAACCCCCAGGTTTCATAGACTCGCGTTCGTTGTCGTACCTGGGCCAAGATTTCTCGTAAGGTGCTGCGTTGTTTGTCGGGAAGCACCAGATCCTCCCAGGTGCTGGCGGATTCGATGCGTTTGGCGAGGCTATCCATCTGCGATCGCCCCTGAAGGCGACAGGTGCTCCACAGCCGTTGTCCCATCTCTTCAACGTCCTGGTGGAGGTGACTTTGGCTTTTGAGACAAGCAGCACGGATAGCCGTTGCATTGAGGCGAAATTGGCAGACAAGACGCTCTACCGGTTCGTCTAAAAGCCCGTTGAGATCCCCTGAGACTTGACTCAGTTGCCTGTGCCAGAGTTGCCGTTGTTCCTGGGGTGAGGGGGGTTCGACGTCAAAGGTAATCAAGGGACGTTGCCCTAGGGAGCGGCGATCGCGACTGGTGAGGAGCAACGGATGTGGGTAGGTTTCCAGGATGCGAGCGATCGCCTGGGTTTGGGCAAGGTTATCTGCTGCGACATCATCGCTATCGAGGAGCAAGGCACTATTGTGTAAAAAGGCTTCTCGTTCCCAGAGGCGCATCACGTCATTGAGGTCCCCTGGCACTGTGGGGATCACCTCGCCGGCCATGACATGGAGCGTCCAGCCTAGGGTGTCACAGACGGCGGCGGCGATCGCCCGCTTACTGGCCCCATCATTGCCACAGAGCTGCACAATGGCATCATGGTCTCGGTCTGAATTCACCAGCACTCTGGCAATATGTTGAACCAACTGATGATCCGACTCACACAGACTCATCTGGTGATTGCCCTGAATGGGGACAGGGGTAACCAGTCCTT
>CAZXWM010000175.1:0-858 GCA_964644215.1 uncultured Phormidium sp. | reverse complement strand
GGCTAGTTCCGAGCAAATAATGTAAAACTCGCTCGTCGAGTCTCAGGGGACTTTGGGTTAAGGCATTGCCGGGGCCAACCTCAATCACTCGCCAGCGCCGCAAACTGCCCATGGGGGTTAGGGCCGTCCAATGGGAGTTCGGTAAGGCAGCCAAGGCCAGGGAGAAGGTGGGATAGGTGCGTTGAGGATCTCCTTGAGCGCTGGCGCAAAGTTGGCCCCAAGTTCCATCGAGTTCCATACCGGCACAGAATAGGAGTAGATCCTGCTCAAAGGGGGATAATCCCAGGCGATCGCTCAGACTCGTTACGGTGGGTGGGATCTCCCAAGTCCAACTTGGGGGTTCCTTCAGAGTTTTGTCTGAATCGGCAACGGTGGCCTTACCGTTAGATGTCGGCTGATTAGATGTCGGCTGAACCTGTTGCAGATACTGTTGAACATAGCCACGCACTCGACTTACGGCTGCCATTAAATACTCTTGGTTGGCGATCGCCCATTGGTGAGATTGTCTCGGTTGCACGGAAGTTTGCATCGGTCTATCGTTGCGTTTACTATCGTTGCGTTCAATACTTAGGTGTATTGCTACGAGGTCTGGCGCTTTAGCGGATTCTCATATTCGGTGCAATATAGCGGTTAAAGGTCGCACTGTTTGGGTCATTGTCTCGCTCTAAAATACTTTCTGCTCCATCAACTTGGAGGCGAACTAAGTATCTACCGGGCTTAACCTCCTGAATAGGAATGTTGACGGAGGTACTGTCACGGCGTCGTCGAGGCGCCTTAAATAAATAAGCGGCGGGGGGAGATCCTCTCGTTTCATTCATCAGCAACAGAATGGATTGCTGTTTCCCGAGAGTGAGGTTC
>CAZXWM010000174.1:6016-8273 GCA_964644215.1 uncultured Phormidium sp. | reverse complement strand
ATCAGGAGCCACCAACGCCTGACGTTGACTCCAACTGCGAACCCCGTCAATAATCCCACCAATAAACGACAAACTGAGAATCTGATTTTCCCCCGTCGAAGCCGCCACCACCTGATCGCGGCCCGCCGTGCGTTCAATCAGACTCAGCTCGTAATTCTCATTCAAAATGGGGATATAAGGAGTAAAAGAAATCTGACGAAATAGTCCCTGAATCCGCTCCTCTAAGGACTGGCGAAACTGCTGTTCAAAATTATCCTGAATCCCTTGTAACCGTTGCATCGCATCAACCACCGCCGCAATTCGCCGTTGAGCCAACAATTGCTTATGTTCATTCATTTGTTGCTGATCAACCTGTTTCCCTAACTGAGTAATATCTCGTTGGAGACTCACTCGTTGCTGTTGATTCGCTCCGAGTTCTTGATTTAACTCACTGGTGCGTAATTCCAGGGTATCTAAACGCTGTTGCAACTCCTGAATATCCTGATCCGGGAAACTGCGTAACTCCTCTTTCACCAACTCCAACTGTTCCGCTAATCCTGAAATATCTTGGCTGAGTTGGAGTAACTCTTGCTGTTGCTGTTGCATGGTTTGACAAAAAACCGCCGCTTGCGCGTCAATTTCATCGACCTGAGAACTCAGCCGAATCGCCGTTTCTTCCACATCCGCAATTCCCGCTTTTTGAGTCCATCCTTTCACGTTCTCAAACCCTGGCGAACCAGGATGAAGTTCGGCACCACAAATACAGCGTTCTTGTTCGAGGAGTTGTTCGACAAAACTGCGTTGAATCCCTCGCCGCAGTTCACCTTTCTCCTGACGTTGATGTAACCAACCTCGGAATTGTTGCGTCATCTCCCCGACTAAGACGGTATACCCCTGGTTGGCGATCGCCTCAGCTAATCCAGTTCGTAGCTGTTGAATGCGTTTAACGGCATCCTGATGTTGCTGTTCTAAATTGGTGCGTTGTAATTGCAGCTTTTCCGCACCATTGAGTTCTAATAATTGACGACTTAGATTATGTTTTAGAGTCGAGTTATGAGCGATTTCTTCCTTAATTTGTTGGGTTCTTTGGTCAAGTTTATCGATTTTAGTTTCTTGCTCTTGTTTTTGTTTCAAAAACTTTTTAGTTTCGGGATTCCCAATTCCCTTAAGATGATTTTCTAGGGATTTTCGGACTTCATTGAGATGACGCACCCCACCGTCAATGGCGTTAATCCCTAATAACGCCTTCGTTGCATCAGCAATTTCCGAGCGTTTATCATCTCGCATTAGTTTCTCAATGCGTTCCCCATCAAAGAAGAAATAGCGATGAAGACTCTCGGGCAAAATCCGAGAAATAACATCATCTTGGGGTTCTTGGGGTAACAGCCAGCGTCCATCCTCGCGAGCATATTGTAAGTTTAAGACACTTTCCCCAGTTTCAACTCCTGATTCCGTGGCGTAGGCGCGACAAGTGCGGCGAGCGCGATAGCGGATTGTTCCATGTTCAAAGTGAATTTCGACGAAACATTCGACGGGTTCTCGCAGGGGAGTTTCGGCGATCGCCCGTTTGTTGACCAGTTGGTCTTCGGCAGCAAAGGCGGCACTAAATTTTTCATAAAGAACCCAGCTAAAACCATTAGTGATGCTAGTTTTTCCTGAGCCATTATTGCCATGAAAAATGGTGGTATTTCGTTCCCCGCTGGCTAAAACAAGTCGAGGGGTTTTGCCGTAAAACTGACGGAAGTTACAAAACTGGATCGATAGAAGTTTCATAGCCAGGCTGGACGAGCGAGTAATGAGGTGACGCGATCGTGATGATCTCCCTATTCTACCATCGAGAGGCAGGTCCGTAGGGGCGAACCCTTGTGGTCGCCCTCCCCTTGTGGTCGCCCTCCCCCAGTGTCAAGGTCTAGCAAGGTTATAGTGGCATTAAGCGGAGATAGCCATTAGCGAGGGTTGAATCGCCGCCGGATGAGGCGATAGAGAATAAGTGAAATCAACCAAATCAGTGCGAAGGGTAAGGCAACGAGACCGCCGATAAAACAGAGAATTAGATTAAATGTACCCCGTTGGGCGAATTTTGCCAGTTTTTTCAGCCAATTGGGATAGGGGTAGGCATCAAGGGGTAAATTCAGTTCTTGATAAATTGCTATGGCTTGCTGTGAGGCGGCAAACCCCTCTTGGATTCTGCCTACTTTTTGATATGAATGACCTAAATTCATGAGTGTGTCGGCTTCACCCCGTTTGTCGCCGATGTCCCGTGCGATATCCAGAGATT
>CAZXWM010000174.1:0-5916 GCA_964644215.1 uncultured Phormidium sp. | reverse complement strand
GTTCGAGAACGGCGATCGCCTCTTGGTAGCGTCCTAGGGCATTGTAAGCATTGCCCAAATTGTTTAAAGAAGTGGCTTCATCCTTTCGGTTGCCGATGTCCCGTGCGATATCCAGAGATTGTTCGAGAACGGCGATCGCCTCTTGGTAGCGTCCTAGGGCATTGTAAGCATTGCCTAAGTTGCCCAAAGAAGCGGCTTCACCCTGTCGGTTGCCGATATCCCGTTGGATTTCCAAAGATTTTTGAAAAACGGTGATCGCCTCTTCGTAGCGTCCTAGGGACCCGTAAGCGATGCCTACATTTCCCAAAGAAGTGGCTTCACCCTGTTTGTCGCCGATGTCCCGTTTGATGTCCAGAGATTTTTCGTGAAAGGCGATCGCCTCTTGGTAGCGTCCTAGGGCATTGTAAGCACTGCCCAAATTGCCCAAAGAAGTGGCTTCACCCCCTTTGTAGCCGATGTCCCGGTAGATTTTCAGAGATTGTTTGTAAACGGCGATCGCCTCTGGGTAGCGTCCTAGGGAATTGTAAGCATTGCCCAACGAGGTTAAAGAGGCCTTATATCGCCAATCTTCTCGACGGGGCAGATTTTCGACCAATTGCTGGTAAAGTTCGACCCGGAGTTGATTATTACCCCGTAAATTCAGAAAATCATTGACATCATCGCCATCCCGAAGGACATTAAACGCCACCTCATACTCTCCCAACTCACAGGAATGATAAAACACCTCCAAATACTCCTGCACATCCTCCAACGTTTCCCACTCCGCCCGAGACTTAACGCGACTCTCATAAAACCGAATCGCCCCTAAATGGGCCTCCTGCAAATCCCCCAAGCGAAACTTGAGATACTCAGCAATAAAAGGGAGAAACCGATACCCCTGAGCCTCCGCCAGCAAAAACCCCTGTTTCGCCAACTCCCGCAACTCCTTCTGGGCCACCGTCTCCCCAATCATGGCACTGGCTACCGTCCCATCGAAAGCTTGACGTAACACCACCAACGACAACAACAGCCGCCGCAATTTCTCCGACAAACGATTGAAACTCGCATCCAACACCACCACCAACTGCACCACCTCCTGACGGTGAGATCCCCTTAACCGCGACATCAACAGCCCCACATCGGCAATTCCCAACCCCGCCAACTGCCCAATCGTCACCTCCTCCCCCAACTCCTCATGCAGCAACCCCGCCACCAGTTTCAGCATCAGGGGATGTCCATTCACCTGGTTGACAAACTCCTGCAAGTCCGCCTCGGTTCCCCCCACCGCCAACTCCTGCAACAGTTGCGCCCCCTCCCTCGCCGAGAGTCCTGCTAGAGCTAATTCTGTGGGGTTCGCCTGCACCAACTTCGGCGCAACTTGAGTCGTCACCAGAATTTCCGTCTGGTGACAAGCCCCCAGCCACCGCTGCAAAAAGTTTTGATAGGCTTCATCTTGCAATACCGACTCCAAATTATCCAACACCAGCAAAAAACGCCGCCGTTGCAGACAATGAACCAAAACCTCAGTTAAGCGAGTCTCTGGGATTTGTTCCAACTCCTGGGGGGAACGTTTGCCCAACTGCTGCAATATCCCCCGAGCCACAAGGGAATAACTCGGACGTTGTCCCAAATCCAGCCACAATTTATCCTCAAAATCCGTCCGTTCCCGAAACAGCTTCGCCGCCAGGGTGGATTTGCCCATCCCCGGCAATCCCACAATCACCCCCAGTTTGGTATTCTCATCATCGAGCCAACGGTTCACTTGGCTCAATTCCTCTTCCCGTCCCTGCCAATTCGTCACCTCCGGCGGGTTGATATCCAAGCTGAAGGAAATGGCTTGAATCCCCGATGTATCCCGCTCCAAGAACGCCACAACCCTCTCGAAGCCCGTTTCGACGGTGTCTTGTAAGTCTTGATTCTGTCGGCTGAGATGGCCCAATCCCTCTGTGAGCGTTTCCTGCAAACTCCGTAATTCCTGCTGCAACTCAGCCCGCATCTCGTCAATTTTCCCCTGAGTGATGCCCAACTCCCGCAACACCTCCCCGAAGCCAGACTGAATCTGGTTTCCCAACACCTGGAACCGTTGCGAGTTGTCCTGCAATTCCTCTCGCAATTGCGTCACCGCCGCCAATTCTGCCTGTAAGTCCTGTGTCTGGGTTTGAGAACTGGTGTTCAGTAACTCCTGCAAAATCCCCTGCATTTCTCCCAGCAGGGAGAGCGTCAAGCCAGCAAAAGCTCGTCCCCCTTCTGCAAAATCCCCCTTCAACACTTCCCGCAAGGCGAAGGCAAACTTCTCTCGCAACTGGGCCGCCACTTCCTGCACGACATTTTCGGGCAATTGAACCTTAGCCCCCGGACAGAGCCACTGTTCCAGTAATATCTGCCAATCCTCCGCCGTCAACACGGTTTGAGTGACATACTCCCGCGTATTCCCTCGAAATAGCTCTGTAAGCTCCGTTTCTTGGATTGGGTCAAAATCAACCTTTTTCCCCTCTTTCAAGGCTTCTGCGACCTCCTGCCAGGCTTTGAGGGTATATTTGGCGAGGGCTGCCAGTTTTTTTGTGGAGTGAGGATAGGTCTCGGCTTCAGCGATACTTTTGATAATCAGGGCGATGGCGAACCCCGTCACCTCGGTTAAATCATGGTTGCCTAATTTGTCTTGACTCCCTCGCAGGCGAACAGCAACATGGTTAAGGTGTTGGGGAACCATATCATTGGCGACAATGCCCCCAGCTACCGAGGCGGCGATCGCACCTAAAGGACCACCGCAAAGGGTTCCACCCACCAAGACGGCTGTAGCGGTTACCAATCGTGTCTGAGTCGTTGCCAGTAAATCCATCGCCGTCTCCTGCGGAATGGCCGAGTCATCATTATTATAGGCAGACAACGGTAGGGTGCGTCCCGGCATCGTCTCACTGTTGGATTGAGGCGACTATCTCCAAACCTGCCGGAACGCACCATCCCCGGATTTGTAGGAACGCACCATCCCCGGATGATTAACCCCCCGAGCGGTGCGTGGCGGCCTTTGTCAATTTATCTTCTAAGTTCAAAACTGATTTGAGCCGCCACACACCCTACCTTTTCCTACTACTGACCTCTCCGTGTTAGTCGAGATTGATGGATATAACCAAACCTGCCATTGGGGGTAATGATTTGCTCCCAATCTCCGTCCCTGCCAACCCGTAAAACTCGTGTGCCAGTATTCACTCGTTCAATGACCTCTCCACCTGGGGAGGAGCGAACATTCGACCAACCATCAGGATCTCGAACCGTCCAAGTTTCATTGCAATAACGAGACGGCTCTAAACGGCTATTATGAACCATTAGATTAGGCGAAGAATTCAAAACTGCATATCCATCTCGGTTGACATTTCCATGAAGAAAATAGGTATCGTTATACAAACGCCCCACCACTTCTCCTGTCGAGACATTTCGGACATTAACCCAGCCATCAGGATCTTGGACGCGTACACAGGATAACCGTTGAGCAAAGGCCGGCGTTGCCGAGAGTCCTAAACTGAGTAATGTCCCTAAAATCATGGTTTTTCCTAACATTATGATACGCTCCTTGACCTGTTTGGCTTTAATATCTCCAGCCTAGTCTCGTTCAACCTATCAAACGGCAAAAAGATGTAAAAATTCAGTTTTTTTAATAAATATACAAAATCTATGACCGCCTGGTTAAGAAATCATGATTGAGGTGCGCCAGGACTAACTTAATGTGGCTGAAGCGGTTTGTTCCCCCGAGGGGGTATCCACTGGGGTCACGGTTCCGTCATGAATCGTCCAACAGGAATCGGCAATCTCCAACAGTTCCCCCGCGTCGTGAGTCACCACCAGCAAACTCCAATCCTGCTTGAGTTGCTTCAGTAAATTCGCCAGTTGACGACGCATCGACCAATCTAACCCCGCTGTGGGTTCGTCCAATAACAACACTTGCGGTTGACGAATCAACTGCACTGCTAACGCCAGTCGTCGCTGCTGGCCACCACTGAGATCATGAGGCGCACCATAGAGCGATAAATGGCTTAATCCCACCGATTCTAGGGCCTGTTTAACCTGTTCTGAGCCAATTTCAGGATGGCCCAGCCGTAATTCTTCGAGGATAGTTCCGCCGCAAAAATGCCGTTCAGGGAACTGAAACACCAATCCCACCAGTTGGTGTAGTTGTTCCGGGAGGAGTTCGCGATCGCGCCACGTCACTTTCCCCGAGGTGGGTTCGGCTAACCCCGCTAAAATCTCCAACAACGTCGTTTTCCCCGAACCACTCGGCCCGACAATCAACCCCAATTGCTGAGGCGATAACTCTAAATTGAGAGATTTGAGAATTTCCGTCGGACTGGCCGGAGGATGATAGCTAAGATTCGTCAGATGGAGCATAGGAGAAGTTTAGGCGGCCAACTAAGCGTCCTGGGGTTGCTGGCGACGGATAGCGTACTCCCGAAAGCGATCCATATCTGCCTGAATCGTCGATTCCACCACGCGCCCCACAAATAGGTTATCCATAATCTTTCCTAGGATACCCGGTATTCCATAGGCCACCGTCAGGCGCACAATACTGGACCCATGGCGATCGTAAAAGCGCACCGCACCCCGATTCGCTAAGCCATCGACGGACTCCCATTGAATAATCTGTTGGGGAATCAACCGCACAATCCGCGATCGCCAGGTAAACTCAAACGCCCCCGAGGCCAGTTTCCAGCGGGACAAATCCGGGTCATGCTCTAAAATCGAGACCGATTCAATCCATTTCATCCATTGGGGCATTTGTTCTAAATCAGACCATAACTCCCAGGCCGCCTCAATGGTAATCGGGACTTCAACTTGCACGCTATGTTCTAACCAATCTGTCATTAGGGCTATCTGATAAATGATGAGTCTGGGGGCGTTGAGAAGTCCCAGGTTGATGGGGAAACCTGGGACTTCCGGGGACGAACGGTGGGGATTACCGGCGGGCAAACTCCTCTAAAATGGCTTGCGCGGCCTGATTTCCCGATAACGTCGCTCCCTCCATACTATCGATATAGTCCTGCTGGGTGTAACTGCCCGCGAGGAAGAAGTTATCAATGGGGGTGCGTTGGGCGGGACGATAGACATCCATCCCAGGGGCTTCGCGATAGAGGGATTGGGCCAGTTTGACGACACTATACCAGGTCATGTTGAGGTCCCGGGCCGAGGGAAACAGCGATCGCACCTGGTCCAAGACATGATGGGCAATCTGTTCGTTGCTTTGTTTAATAAAGGGGTCACCGGGGGTTAACACCAACTGCATCAAAGACCCTTCACCGGCTTTGTAATAGTCCCCAGGACTGGTTAGGGCTAAATCGGCAAAACAGGAGAAGTCGGCATCGGGAGTATAGAGCAGGTTATCCAATCCCGCCGCTTCTTGCAATTGTTGCCGTTTCTGGGCATCTTGCAGTTCCGTCACCCAACCGTCAAACCGCAGTTGCACGGTGGCGACAGGAACGGTATCGAGTTGATAGATATTGTCAAATTCGGGCCATTTACGCCATTCGGGGGGCAGGATTTTTTTAATTCCCGGTACGTCACAGGCGAAGACATAGGCATCGGCTTCGATGATTTCCTCGGTTTCCCCCTGGGCCACGACAATGGCATCGACTTCGGTGTTACCGTCATGGTCACTAAATTTGATTTGACGCACCCGGCGGCGGGTATGAATTTTGGTTCCCCGTTCCTGGAGATAGTCGAGGATGGGTTGATGGAGATAGGTATGGGGCGAGCCTTCCAACATCCGCAAGACAGAGGCTTCGCTGCGAGCGGCGAAGAGTTGGAAGATGGTCAACATACAACGAGCGGAGATGTTCTCGGTATCGATGAACCCCAGGGCGTAGGCGATGGGGTTCCACATCCGCTTGAGGCTGCCGTTGTTGCCGCCGTGGGAGCGAAACCAGTCGGCGAAGCTGATGCGATCGAGGT
>CAZXWM010000173.1:0-8312 GCA_964644215.1 uncultured Phormidium sp. | reverse complement strand
CGACGCAGAGCGTCCACCCGGTGCGTCCCTACGCAGAGCGTAGGAACGATGGAAAAGAAACCCGGCTTCTGGTATTCGACCCGAGTCGTCACAAATTTCCATGTAACTTCCATGTAATTTCCATGTAACTTCCATCTACCTACCATGGAATATCCCCCGCACTCTCCCTAAGCTGGACATATCCCAATCAGCCAAGGAGACATCCCCATGAGTGGAAGCCCCAAATACTCCCGCGCCCAACTCGAACGAGAACGCCGCCAACGACTCGAACAAGAACGCCGCCAGCGAGCCAAAGACGAAGCCCGCCGCCGCCGAGACGCCGAGGCCCGGGAAAAACAACGCCGCCTCGAAATCCGCCGCCAGCAGGTGCAACACCAAGCCGCCCACCTCAAGCAAGAACTCTCCCAACAGCACCCCCACCTCTACCCCAACGCCGCCCAAACCCTGCACCAACAGCTCCAACAGCAACAACAAACCCTCGCCCAAGCCAGCTCAGAAGCCGCCGTAGGAGCAGTATCGCGCCAAATCGAGCAACTCCAAACCGAGCTGCAACACCATCTGGCCCAAAAACGCCGCGATGACGAAGCCAAAAAACGCCAAGCGGAACTCGAACGCCACCAGTTCAGCCTCGCCGAGTTGCAGCGTCAACAGGCCGCCATTCCCGATGGGGCTAAATTCGCCCCCCAATTGCAAGCCGCATTAACACAAAAACTAGAAATTGTCAAGCAACTCATCCAATCCGGCGACCCTAGCCGCGTCCGGCAGCCCCTACAAGCGGCCGAACAAGCCCTAGACCACTATCGCCAAGAGGTCGCAGAGCGTCGCGCCGAGTGGCAACGCCGCCAAGCCGAAGCCCAAGAGAACCTGAGCGCCCTGCAAGTCCTCATCGCCGGACTGCAAGCGGACCCAGTGGTGATGCGCTGGCAGGGGGAAGCCGTCGCCCAACTCGAACAGCACTGCCAAACCGCCGAACAGGCCCTGGCCTCAGAACAGTTCGAAGCCGTCGCCCCCCTGCTGGCGGCCAGTCAACAGCAACGCCCAGCCCTCATCGAGGCTGCCAACACCGCCCAATTGCAAGCAGACCAACGGGACACCATCGCCGACAGCATCGCCCAAAGTCTAGAATCCCTAGGATTCAGCATCATCTACCGGGAAGCAGAACATCCCGACAACCCGGAGAGTGCAGTGATTCTGGGCGCGGCGAGTCATGGCGGCAAGGGCATTAGTGTCAGCATTCCCACGGAAGGGGAAGTGTTCTACGACGTGGAAGGCTACAGCAAGCAAACGGCCGCCGCTGTCGGTGGGGGGTCGGCTGCGGTTTGTGATGAAGCCGAAGCGGTTATCAATGAGATGCACCAATGTCTCGAAGCCGAGTTTGGGGTGCAAATGGGCGAGTTGCAATGGCAGGGCAAGGACCCCAACCGCCATCTCCGTCAAGCGGACCGTCTGCCGCGAAGCGACAGCGCCCGCCATCGCCAGGCCTAATCCCTCGAAGAGGGCAACCACAAGGGATTGCCCCTACCTCTTTCTATCCTCCTTCCTCGCTTCCTCTCGCTTCCTCGTGACTTGGCTCTGCCAAGTCATGCCCTTGGGGAGGCTCTGCCTCCCGAGTGCAGGCGGCAGAGCCGCCCAGAATCCGTGTCACGGCAGAGCCATGACACGAGGAGGAGAGGAGGGCCATGACACGAGGAGGACAAGAGGGCAACCACAAGGGATTGCCCCTACCTCTTTCCCCCCCTCTTGCCTCTTGCCTCTTGCCTCTTGCCTTTCTTTTACCTTTTTTCCCCATGACTATCTCCCCCATCTCCACCCGTTGGCTGCGTGAATTCGAGACACAACTCCAGCGTCGCCGCCATGTTCTCTTATATGGCAACATTCATGACCCCCTGATTTGGCGGGGGGCCTATCTCTCTGTCCATGACTTCCTCAGGGCCTACTTCCAAGACCTGGACTTTGACCTGACCCTCCGTTACGACAGTATTGACGGCTTCAATTTCCCCAACCCCGACCAGCAACAACGCTTCCACGACCTGGGGCAACAACAGTTTCAACGCCGTCACCCTGTGGCCGCTCCCCCAGCCAACGGCGCACCTGCACGAGCCAACCCCGGCGCGGTCTTGCAACAACGACTGGGCAATGCCGCCCTGCCTCAGCGCCTGCCCCCAGAGGAGGCCTTTGCCCAAATCCGCAGCCTGCTGCGACAAACGGACCAATCCCTAGCGGCGGCGGTTGATTTAGCGGATATGCTCACCGCTGACCCGAACCACTACGGACCGGAGGAACGCAACCCCTTAATTCTCCTGCAACGCTGTACCCTAGAGGCCAGCATCTTGCCCGAGGGGCCTCTCCAGGGCTATCGCAATACTCTGGTGCTTCTCGCTAGTGATTTGAAACGGGTTCCGGTGTGGTTCTATACCCACAATCCCCATCTCTCCTTGGTTCAAGTCACCTCCCCCAACAAAGCCGAACGTCAGTATTTTATCCAACGCTTCGGCAGCCATTTTTACGGTGGCCAAGACCTGCAATCCCAATCCCCCGATGGTACCTCTGCCTCACCACTCGACTTAGTGGCGGAGGAATTTGCCGAGTTAACCGATGGCTTCCAGACCATGGATTTAGAAGCCTTGCGGCTGACTTCGGTACAACAGCGTCTGCCCTTGAATCGCCGGGAGGTGATGCGGTTGGTGGATTTCTATAAGTTCGGACAGCGTGAGGAACCTTTTGAACAACTCAGCCGGGAGAAAGTCTCGGGGGCGACTGGGGAGTTATCCCAGACGGTGATGGGACAACCTCGGGCGATTACGGCGGTGACGGATATGTTGACAACCGCCAAGGTGGGCATTAGTCTCAATCAGGTCAATGGGCGCAATAGTAAGCCCAAGGGTATCTTTTTCTTTGTCGGTCCGACGGGGGTGGGCAAAACGGAGTTAGCGAAGTCCCTGAGTCGTCTCATTTTTGGCGATGAGGAAGCCTTTGCTCGCTTTGATATGAGTGAGTATAAGGAGGAACACGCGGCGGAAAAGTTAGCGGGGTCGCCGCCGGGATTTGTGGGCTATGAGGAGGGGGGACAATTGACGAATCGGGTTTTGGAACGTCCTTATAGTATTTTGCTGTTTGATGAGATTGAAAAGGCGCATCCTCGGGTGTTGGATAAGTTCCTGCAAATTTTGGAGGATGGTCGTTTAACAGATGGCAAGGGACGGACGGCTTATTTCAATCAGACGGTGATTATTTTTACCAGTAATATTGGGGCTTCGGATTTAACGGATGCTCAAACTGGGGCGTTGTTGCGGTCGGGGATTATGACGGAGGTGCAACGGCAAGGAACGGAGTTGTTCAGTTATGAGCAAGTGAATCAGCATTTCCGGGAGGAGGTGCGTTGGTATTTTTCGACCCGGATTGGTCGTGCGGAGTTGTTGAATCGCTTTGGGGATAATATTGTGGTTTTTGATTTGTTGCGTCCGCAGTTTGTGAGTCAAATTGGCGGTAAGTTTTTGGGACAGTTACGGGATTCGGCGATGCAGAAATATGGCTTACGGTTACAGTTTGAGGAGTCGGTGATGACGGTGTTGACGGCACAAATGCGGGAGGGGGATAATTTGTTGTTTGGGGGACGACGGGTGAAAACGCTGTTGGAGTCTTGGCTGGAACGTCCGCTGAATCGTTGGCTGTTTGAGGAGTTTGGGGATTTGTCGGGGTTACGGGGTTGTCAGTTGCGGGTGGGGTTGCTCGAATCTGGGGAGTTGCGGGTGTTGAGGGTGGATTGAGGGGGGACTACTCAGAATGACTTAAACACTGACTTAAACTTTGTAGAGATTGATACATGGCTCGGAAAATTGGACATTTTCTTTGAACCCTCTGACAAGACAGAGTTTCGAGAAGTTCTGATGAATGTCGTGCTTTATTATATCGACAGAGTTGTTCTGAGTCCTGAGACTGTTGTGCTTGAGTTGAGGCTTCGACGATTTGTTCCGATAGCTTCACCTGACAAACCCCAGTCTCAGGGTTAAACCCTCCGTAGGGTTCTGGATTGCTAAAATCTACCTCAGCCTCATCTCGTAACCACTTTCGCATCCGAATCCATTGATGATTGGGGAAGTCTCGGTGCTGACAGTTTCCCCAATCAGCAATAAGCCAAGATTCAATTTCCGGAGAGGCAAAGCCGATGATAATTTTAGGGTTAAATCCAACTTGCTGGAGTCGATGCTTCATACCCTCGTCTAATTTTTCTTGGGTAGAAGACAAACTTTCATATACTTGCTGATGATAAGAACTACGGAGTTGCTTAAATCCTGGGGAGTTGATGTCATGGCAGACTGAATCCTCCCAGCGCCGACAATCTAAATCATCAATCACCAGAATCGCATCACACAATGTGTTTTTTGTCAAGCGTTCTTGAAGAGAGTTTCGAGTTAAGAGAAATGATAACCGTTCTGAAATGGCTTTAAGTAAATCTCGCCCCGTGGTTGAGCGAATTTTGGGTGTCGGAGGGTTCGGTTGAGGAAAGCGTTGAGGTTTACCGATGGGTTTTTGCGCCAGTTGAGGAAGTTGGCGCTCAAACTGATAGTCAGGAAAGCTTTTTTGGAGAAGTTTGACTAATCCACTATATTCAGGGGGACCGCCTCCTGCAAATAGCCAGATTACCATGGCCACCCTCCAATGCTTGGCTCTCCCACTCGATATAAGTCACCTAATTGCCATCCTTCCTCTAACCGTGCTTTGAAGGCTTCTTCTTCAATGCGGTCTAATGAAACCAATCCATCAGCGTTTAAGTTATGAGATATGACGGCATCTGAGCAGTCTGTAAAACAGTCTAGTAAATCGGGACTGTGAGTTGAAATAATGACTTTGGTTCGTTGCGCCGCATAGTGAATCCAGCCTGCCAAGATTTTCAGCCAAGCGATATGAATGCCAATTTCGGGTTCATCTAAGACGATTAGTGAAGGAAGTTTGGGGGACAATAAAATGGCAGCCCAGCATAACATTCTCACTGAACCGTCAGACATATCTCGCAGGTAAAAAACGTCATCCATTCCTTGAACTGACCACTCAATCGTAAGATTTAAGCGTCCTGCTCGCGTGGCACGAATCCGCCGAGTCATGGGAAAGAGTTGCTTAACTGCTTCATTAAAACGCTCTTCAAACTCTAGGCTTTCATTGCCTAATTCTTCTAAGACGGCTGCTAAGTTTTCTCCAGTTTCAGATAAATAGGTATTGAGAGAGCTTGAGCTAATCTTGGGTTCGGCATTACGAATTCTTTGTGCGTTCATGTTATTGGCATTATAAAAACGCCAACCTCTAATTTCTTTAAGCAAGTGTTTACGAACTGCATAGATACTAGATTTAAGAAGTGATTCTCGCACCTCTTCATCATTTTGAATGCGCTCATCAATGCTTAGTAAGCCTAAAGCATTAACTGGAATATCAGAAATTCTTTGAAATTTCTGACTACCATCAGGTTGTAAGATAGACAAAACACCAGATGTTACGGTTTGGTCATGAAACTTATAATAGTAAAAAGGCTGATTTTCATCTCCTTTAAGCGGTGAGTATAGAAATTCTTCTCGGATTTCTATAGCTTCTGTGGATTGACTAACCCGCAGTTTAATATCAAGGTGGATAGGCTGATCGCGTGTTTCTTCGATTCCTTGAAACTTGTAGTGAATCTGGATATTTGCGGGGCGTTGCCGCTTGAACGAAAGTAGATGAGTACCTCCGAGATAGTCACAGGCATAGGGAAAACCGCTACCCGCTTCCAGATTTGGGGATACTGAAAGTTGGAGAAGGTTGAACAAACCAATGAGATTACTTTTTCCTGAGCCATTTGCACCTACTAAAATGTTGAGATTTTGCAGTTCTAAATTATGAGAATAAAAATCTAAGTTTTTATAGTTTTTCGCCCAAAGAGAGAGGAGAGACATGAGACAATTTTATTCGGGTAAATTGGATAATAATTTGTTTTTGCAGATGTGCCTTTCAGACGTTTGGACTTGGGATTCCACTTTGGTTTTTGCCTTTAAGCAAACTCCGGTTCTCGTTGGTCGAGGACTTCCCAGACGGCGTTGAGAAGTTCATCGAGTCCCTGTTGGGCTACGGCGGAAATTTGTAGGATGGGATAGTCGGAATCGGGTTCTAAGGCGGTGCTGAGGTCCTGGATTTCTTCGGGAGTGCGATCGCAGGCATCCAATTTACTCAAGGCGATAATCTGAGGACGCTCGGGTAAGCCCCGGTCATAGGCCACTAACTCCTCGCGAATCACGCGATAATCCTCTAAGGGATTCTCCGCCGTCACATCCACCAGATGCAATAACACCCGCGTTCGTTCAATATGACGCAAAAACTCATGACCTAAGCCTAACCCCTCATGAGCGCCAGCAATCAATCCCGGAATATCGGCAAACACGGTCCCATCACCTGTGGGTTTACGCACGACTCCCAAATTGGGAATCAGGGTGGTGAAGGGATAATCGGCAATTTTGGGACGGGCCGCTGAGAGGACGGAAATGAGGGTCGATTTCCCGGCGTTGGGAAGGCCAATAATCCCCACTTCCGCCAATAGTTTTAACTCTAAGCGTAACTGACGAATGCGCCCCGGTCGCCCCTCTTGAGCCAGTTCTGGGGCGCGGTTGCGGTTGCTGAGATAGTGGCGGTTTCCATGACCTCCCTTTCCGCCTTCGGCGACACAGACTTTTTGGCCGGGTTCGACTAAATCGCCGACAATTTCTCCGGTTTCGAGGTCATAGGCGACGGTTCCACAGGGGACTTCGAGGATGCGATCGCCCCCTGAGGCCCCAGTACAATTGTTATTCCCCCCCCGTTTGCCATGTTCAGCCTGAAACCGATGAGCGTAGCGGAAATCTAACAGGGTTTGTAAGCCAGTCGTAGCCAGCAGATACACAGACCCCCCACGTCCGCCATCGCCGCCAGCAGGGCCTCCAGCGGGGACATACTTCTCGCGACGGAAGGCCACGAGGCCATCGCCACCGGTTCCGCCTTCAACTTCAATTTCAACGCGATCAATAAACTGCATCGTTAACCTGGGGGAGTGGGGTATACAAATCTGAGACTGAGATTGGGGACTATCTCAAAGATAAGGGCTGACATCTTCGCCGCATTTGTCGGCAAGATAGGACAAGGCGCGAAATCTCAAGGCCACCAATTGCTCATAGAGGGGGTTTAACTCACACATGGCGGGAATATGGACAATTTTCTTGCCAAACAGCTTAATATCTCGTTCAAAGGGACAATTCGAGGGAATCATCCGACAGAGAAATCGGGCTACTTTGGGATCATGAACCTCAACATGGTCTAGCCATTGTCGCACAGGAGCGAGAACATCGCCCTTGTGTTTTTCCTCCTCAGACTGGTACTCGTCCATCTCTGGGGAGGGGAGAGTGACGCGATCTTGGCCCTGTTCCAAGTCTTCGAGGGTGTGACGCAAATTGCGTAACGCTTCAGGACAATTCCCCAGGGCTTGACAGAACTGATGTAATAATTGATCTTCACCAACGGTATATACCCCATCGGCGATCGCCACCATCACCGCCGTTCTCAGGAAGTTTTCCGCCACATGAGGATCATCCCCCAAAGCCGCAGCCAGTTCTTCAGGGGAAATGCCATTCTCGCGGCTATCCTGTTGGGCCAAGTCTGGGTTATTGTGGGTAATCTCGGCGATCGCCTGTTGTTCTCGTTCATCAAAATCACCATCGGCCCAGGCGATGGCCAAAAGGCCCCGTAACCAGGCCTGACTTTGCTGTTGATTCTGAGGCGATGCAGTTGTCTGAGTCATGAATATCGCTTAGGTTAAGGTCTTTACTCGTGTTTTGTCCAAATGAATAGGGGATCGGGTGACACGACAAGAGTTTGTGCTATTTCTGGTCTCGATTTTAACCAATTCTTTGGGGCAATTCCGGCTCCAAGCCGGGGCCATCAAACTGGGGGCCACCGCTCGCCAAGGGGCGATCGCCTTGCTGCGAGAAATTCTCTCAACCCCTACGCTTAATCGGCTTAGGCTTAATCCTAACGGGCGTGATTTTGGTCATCAGCCGCCCCGAAACCGCCCGACGCTGAAGCTAAAGCGCTTCCCAAGCCTGGCGGACAATCCCACTGAGCCAATGACGTTGCTCAGCATCGAGAAATTGGTCATCTTCGAGAACCTCCGAGAGTAAATCCTCCAAACTGCGGCCCTGGCGGCGCGTCATTTGGACTACACCGGCGATCGCCGCCGCCACCACCTCCGGGCTAACCGGTTGTCGCCCCAACTCCATCGTATCCTGTACAGTCTCTGGGATAGAATAATCCATAATCAATCA
>CAZXWM010000172.1:4314-8318 GCA_964644215.1 uncultured Phormidium sp. | reverse complement strand
CCAAAAATTGGATTGACGTCTCAAGTCCAAGTAACGCGACTTTTGAATCTCAAACGCCTACGATTAGAGGTGCGCCATTTCCTGATTGCCCGACTCTATCAACGGCTCACTCAAGAAGCCCTCAACTATATCCCAATCGAGCGGCTTCACGCCATTGACCAAACCCTCGAAACCCTACTCACTGAACTGGTAGATGACATGATGGCAGAATCAGCAGCTCAAACTCAATCTGCAAAATCTTGCCAACAGATTAGTCGGTTTAATGCTGCATTATGCCGTGCCATCTGTCCATTACGCCAGAGGTTTGAATAATGGGTGTATTACTATCCAACCTTGCGTTCTTTCTCTTTACTCAATGTCATCATGACTTACTCTAGCCAATGCCAACTTCTCGACCTTGACCCGGATCAAGGAACAACCGTTCACCTCACCACTGGAGCTGTGAATTGGGCGGTTGAAGTCTGTCAAGAACATATCGATACGGATCACCAATGGTTTTGTTTTTTGCGGGCTATGGCAATTGAGGGATTACAGCAATGGCTCGATCAGGGTGCCCAGGCGTTACCCCTCGATTACAGTCGCGAACGTCCGCCGAACCCTGGCGTCAACTGTCAAGTGAACGGATTTCGTCTTTGTCTCGTGGTGCAGGGTAGCCTCAGCGATGGTCTGATTTCGATTCCCCGCTATAGCCTCAAAGACCCTCTGAACTTTGCCCATCTTTATGTTTTGGCCGAGGTTCAAGAGGAAGCCGATCAAGTGAAAATCTTGGCAGGATTGCGCCGCGATCGCCTGGTGAGCTTAAAAGAGTCTGGAAACCTGGCCCTGAGCCGCAAAGGCCATTATCACGTTCCCCTAGAGGACTGGGATCTCTCTCCTGAAGATCTCTTGCTCTATTTACATTGTCTCAATCCCGAAAAACTGGAAACAGGTGATTCCGAAAACCCGGTTGCGGCTCGTTATCTCTGTCCCCAGCCAACCTTAAACGTGCGAAATTGGCTGCGAGACCAACTCGATACAGTGGCGGAGCAGTTTCATTGGATGTTGCTGCCTCCCCTCGCCCTATCCCATCAATTGATGTCGGCGCAAACCCCCGCCGAAGAACTCGAAACCTTGCTCAGAGACTTGGAACAACAGGGAGTAACCATTCCCGATACCGCTAGAGGCGCGTATCAGGAGTTACATCATCAGGGACTCCCCGGCCGTCTCTATGCCCTAACGTGGAAGGTGTTTGATTCCCACTATTCTCCGGAATGGTCGTTGTTTCTCTGCCTCGGACCTCGTCCTGGGGAATCCTTAGCATCGGGAACTCAACTGATTGTTCAGGATGAGACCTCGGTTTTAGTTCGCCAAGGCCTCAACGAAGATTTGGGAGAGGCCTATCTCTATACTCAAGTGATTGGTAACTTCAATGAGCAGTTTACGGTGAGCATTATCTCCGGCGAGGGAACCCCTCTCACTTTGCCCCCCTTTACCTTTCACGCTTGAGCTACTCTCTTGCAGCCCCTGTCCTGTTGCCATGGCCTACCGACTCAGTATCCATCAAATTGAGCAAAGTTGTCTGTTTGACCTGATGTGGGGTCAAGGACAGCGCTTAACGGCCACCATTGCCTTCCCCCAGGTTCTGTTGAGTCTCTATCAAGCTTGGCGACGGGCCTATTTGGGCTATTACAAACATATAGGGGCGAAAGATTTGTCGCCCCTACGGGGACGGGTGGGGGCCATGGGACAGTTAGCGGGGCCGCCGGTGGATTGGCATAGTCAATTGGTGCAGGCGGAGGCTCGCTTTCTCTCGGAGTTCCATCGTTGGCTGAAACGGGGGGAGTTGTTTGATTTGCGATCGCAGTTGGAAACGCCCCCAACCCTGGGTTCAAATCGGGGTTCAGACGGCAAAGATTCGGGGACTAAGAACGAAACCTTGTTTTTGACCTGTAGTCCCCTGGAACTGGCTCGCTTTCCCTGGGAAACTTGGGAATTTGGCCGGCATATCGAGGTGGTGCGATCGCCGCCCACACTCTCCCCCCCAGCCCTCTGTCAGACAGCTCTCCGACGGGGTAAACCTCGGGTTTTAGCCATTTTGGGAGATGAGACGGGTCTCAATTTTAAGGGGGAACGTCTGGCCCTGAAAGCCCAACGACGCTGTTTAGAGATTCACTATGTGGGTTGGCAACCGGGGGAGGAGTCCCGAGTCCTCAAAGAGCGGATTTGTCGGGCGATCGCCGACCCTCAAGGCTGGGATGTCCTCTTTTTTGCCGGTCACAGCAATGAGGCGGCGTTGCTGGATGGACAGGTGGCGATCGCCCCCCAAACAGCCCTATCAATTCGCGATCTCAGCCCCTATCTCCAACAGGCCCAAGAACGAGGGTTACAATTTGCCCTCTTTAACTCCTGTTCCGGACTCGATATTGCTCAAGGCTTGATTAACTTGGGTTTGGCCCAAGTGGCCATCATGCGGGAACCCATCCACAATGAGGTGGCCCAGGAGTTTTTAGTGCAGTTTTTACAAAGACTCTCAAGCGGCGAGACGGTGCAAACAGCCGTACGCGGGGCCGGTGAGTTCCTGAAATTAGAGAAAAACCTCACCTATCCCTCTGCCTATTTAGTTCCCTCCCTGTTCCGACATCCTGAATCGGCCCCCTATCGACTGCCAGACGTAGGCTGGCGGGGCTGGTGGCGACGGTGGCGACCCACAAAAGCCGAGACGCTGGCCGTTGCGTTGTTACTGCTGTTGAGTGTGCTGCCCAATCTGCAAGATTGGTTGTTGGATCAGCGGGTGGGGATGCAGGCCCGCTATCGAGATTGGACCGGTCAGGTAGCGTCCGAAGACCTGCCGCCGGTGGTCTTGGTTCTGGTAGATCAACAGACCTTCCAACGGCGCGGTCTCAGCCAATATAAACCCATTGACCGCCAGTTATTGGCCGATGTGATCGCGGGGGTGATGGAGACGGGCGTGTCGGTGGTGGGCGTGGATTATTTGCTGGATTTACAAGACCCTCGGGGACAGGATGGGGCATTGCGTCAGGTATTGGCCGAGGCGTTCGCGCGTCAGGTTTGGTCGGTGTTTATTACGGTGCGCAATCCTGGCGGCGAGTGGGTTGACCTCTATCCTGAGGTGGCGGAACCCGACTGGCTACTGTTGGGCGATGCTTGGGTTCCCTTCTGGCATATTCGTCCTCGCCGTGAGTCTCCTTATCAGCGAACTCCTTTTAGTTATCAGTTGGCGATCGCCCATCGGCTTCAGCAGCAGCAAGAGGATCGTCCTCTGGCGGGGTCACGGGAAGACCAGGTGCTTGCATTTTCGCAGCAGGGGTCGGGGTTATCTCCTTGGACGGAGCTACATCCAGTCACGTTATGGTCCTATCGTTGGCGTCAGCGTTGGTTACAGCCACTGTTGGATTTTTCGCTGCCTCCCCAGGTGATTTATGAGAGAGTGCTGGCGTGGCAGTTGCTGGAATCCCCCGAGGCGACGTTGGCTGAGTTGAGGCGAGAGGATTGGTCTGATGCGATCGTGATTATCGCAGCGGGGGGCTATTACGAGGCGGGAATTGAGCGAGATGGGGGGGATAATCTGCCGCCGCCCCCGGCCATACGCTATTGGCAACGACAACAGGGACGCAGACAGACGGCGTTCATGGGGGGCGAGGCTCATACTTATATGACCCATCATTTTCTCACCAATCATCTGGTGATTCCCATTCCCGATAGCTGGTTGCTGTTGGGGACGGTGTTGGGCTGCAAGGTGCTGGTGGTGTATGGGCGAGACCGCTGGCGGGGTCGGGGTTGGCGTTGGGCTGGACTGGGGGCGATCGCGGTGTATGGTGGAGTCTCGTTGCAGGTCTATATTAGCGCCGGGCTGTTGTTCCCTTGGTTGTTTCCGGCGTTGGCGATCGCCCTCTATAGCTGGGATAGGGGCGGCTCTGAATAAGTGGTGTCTCTGGGGAAATACATAGAATTAGGCAAGAGGCAAAAAACAGGGTAGGGGCGTACCCTTGTGGTCGCCCGGGCGT
>CAZXWM010000172.1:0-4304 GCA_964644215.1 uncultured Phormidium sp. | reverse complement strand
CAAGAGGCAAGAGGGGGGAGAGGTAGGGGCGAACGGCTGTTCGCCCTCTTCTTGCTTCTTGCAAGAGACAATCGGCAATAGACACATTGAGGTAAGGCACGATGAATCAACGATTAGGACAGGTAAACCTAGGATGTTCCCTGGTTTTGATGGCTCTGATGGGGCTGATGGGGCTGTCTCGTCCCGTTTGGGCCGAAGAAGAACAGTCGACGCAACAATCGAGTAGTTCTTCAGACGAGGTTGAGGATGAGGGACGTGGGGGCCACTCCGGCTCGCGGGGGATGCTGTTCTGTGTCCGCCCCGGCCAGTCTAGGGAGATGACCTTTCCCCTGATGCTGGGGAGGGAGTTGCCGGTGGAGGCGTTCGGGGAGTTCGGGGTCAGTTCCTGGGGGCCTGAAACGCTGGTGCGACGCGCGGAGAGCCTAGCACCTCCTTTTCCGACTGAGGCAGCGCAGATGAGGGATTCGCTGTTTGAGATAGCGTCAGACCCGGAGTTACAACTGACGCGGATTTTGGTCTGTGTTCCTTCGTTTTACCCTTCCGTGTTACCCGAAACTGAATAAGTGTATCATCCGTGGAAATACATAGAAGTAGCACGACAATTTGGGGAATCGACCATGAATCTACGATTAAACTTGGGACTGGCCAGCACAACTACGGAACAGAGTTCTCCAGGGATGACGCCGATGACCATGATTACGGCGCCACCGGAACTGTTGCGTTTTCAACCTAAACCTGAGCGGCGGCGAAATAGACGCAAGGTGGCACAATTGCATCAAGATGAGTTTGTGGTGTCCTTTGAGGACTGGATTCGTGACGGGTTCCATCACCTGGAGGGCGATCGCTTTGAGGAAGCCCTGACGGTGTTTGAGGGCGTGATTGAGGCTGATGCCCGGATTGCGATCGCCTGGATGGGACGAGGATTTGTCCTGAATGAGTTGAAACGTCATGAGGAGGCGATCGATGCCTTTGAGCAGGCGTTGAGCCTCGATAAAACCCTCTATTACGCCTGGGTGGGATTGGGACGCGCCCGAGAAGCCAAAGGGACACCAGAGTTGGCGTTATTTGCCTATGACCCCGCCCTAGAGATTGATACAGAAATTGTTTGGGCGTGGTATTACCGAGGTCTCTCGTTGATGACCTTAGAGGAGTATGAAGCTGCCCTCGCCTCCCTGGATGAAGCCTTGCGGTTAAGTCCTCAGTGGGCCTCGATTTGGCATTGTCGCGGCTGGTTGTTGGGAACTATTGAACGCTATGGGGAGGCGATCGCCTCCTTTGATCAAGCCTTAGCATTAGACCCCAGCGATCCGTGGACTTGGTATTATCGCGGCCTCTCCCTCGCCTTCGCCGGGGAAACCCAAACCGCCCTAGAGTCCGTCAGTCAAGCCTTACGGATTAAACCCGGTCTAAGTCGCGCTCAGGACTTATTTGAGCAACTTCAGTCCCTCTTGGGAGAGTAACACAGGAGCGGGATCTCGCCCTCGCTGAGTAGCTTCTGCCAAACTCCGGGCTTGGGCTACTCGTTCCTGTTTTTCATGTTTGCGGGACAATGGACTCCCATAGATAATTTTACGGAGATGTGAATAAGCTCTGATGCTCCAGAAATAGGTATACTCAGTAGAAACTTTTAGGGAGTATTGCCGATGGTTCTGGATATTACAACTCAGGATGGGTTCGATGTTGCCTTGGCCACCTCTGGCGACGATTTCATTGTTATGGCCAACCTGCCGCCAGACCAACTCGATCGCCTCCAGAGTTCACCCCTGACTGATGCCGTCGATCTCTTGGCTGGGGATGACTATTTGCAAAACAATGATGCCGCACGTTTCCTGGTGGGAGGCCTAGGAAATGACACGATTATTGGCGGTGTTGGCGATGATACGCTTCAAGGCGATGCCGGGGATGATTCTCTGATTGGCGGGCCGGGCAACGATATCCTCTCTGGGGGTGAGGGATTTGATACTCTGACTGGGGGTGAGGGCGCAGATCAGTTTGTTTTGGCCAATTCTCCAGCCAACCGGGATGTGATTACCGATTTCAGAACCGGGAGCGATAAAATTCGTTTGCCTGAAGGGGTCTCTCTGGCAGATGTTCAAGTGCAAAATACGAGTAATGGGGCGCTCATTCTGCGCAATGGGGCGGCTTTGTCGATTGTCTTGGAGAGTGAGATCCAACTCAACGAGAATGACTTTTTGACCAATGAGGATGTGGTTAACGCTCAGCAGTTGATAGTCGAGAGTAATCAAGCTCTGCTGCAAAATCCGCAAAATGCGCTGGCGTATAATCAACGGGGTGAAGCCTTGTTCCGCTTGGGACGACAAGATGAGGCAACTCGGGACTTTACCATCGCCCTCGGCTTAGACCCAACTCGGGATTCACTGTACTACACCAATCGGGGTCGGGCCTTCTTGGCGTTACGGAATGAGGAACAGGCGATTGGAGACTTTACCCAAGCCATTCGCTCTAATCCTGAGAATGTTGATGCTGTCTTTGGACGCGGTTTGGTTTACTCGGTGGCTGAGGACTTTGACCTGGCGATTCGTGATTATACAGAGGCGATTCGTCTGGAGCCGGGTATTGCGGTTAGTTATTTTAACCGGGGTTTGGTACTGGCAGAGCTTGAAGAGTATGGTGAGGCGATCGCCGACTTCACACGGGCGATCGAACTCAATCCCGACGATGTTCTACAATACTTTGCCCGTGGTACGACTCAGGAAGAGGCCGGCAACGCCCCGGCTGCGGTTCCCGATTATCAACGAGTTATTGAGCTAGATCCCAATTTCGCCGATGCTCACTATCGTCTGGGGATTGCCTATCGGCGCTTCTTTAATTTAAGGGCCTCGCGAGCCAGTTTTGAGGAAGCGGCCCGTTTATATGGGATTCAAGGCAATGAGGAAGGATTATCGAATGTAGCTCAAGAGCTTGGAAGGGGAGTTGGGCTGATTTAGTATCATATCCGAGGCACTCTGTCAAGGTTTTGTCGTCGCCTTTTTGGCCGTTTCCTCCTTGACAGAGTGACCCGCACCTCCTCCACTGGGCGCTAGTAGCAGGGTTCAGGGGGGCATTTGCCAGGATTGAGCCGTCCTCCGTGACCGCAACGGTGAATAAGCTCGGAGGTTCCAGAACTATCTTTAATCAGTATAAACTCGTAGGGAGAATCCGGGAGTCGTGGCTGCTTACCGGAAAAACTCCCATCACATCCAGGAGGGTTCGACCTATGCAACTATCGCGACATCTACTGACTTTGGGGCTATTGACCACATTGGGGCTAGGATTGCCACGAGTCTCCCCAGTTTTGGCCGAGGAACCTCAGCGACTGGCTCAGTCATCGGTCAATCGGGACTTTGAACCCATTGATATTCGGGGGCGATTGGATGAAACCAGCCGTGTTACTGACGATGGTAAATACTTTAACGTCTATCCTTTTGAAGGAATTGAGGGGCAAGCGCTGGTTATTGACTTAATTAGTGATGACTTCAATTCTGTTCTCTATTTAGGAATTGAACTGGAGTCTGAATTGAATTGGCTTGATCAGAATTTTTATGGAGGTGAAACCACAAATGCTCGGATAGTTTTAGTCTTACCCATGACTGGTACATATCAGATCGCAACTGCATCAGAACAGAGGCAAGAAACCGGGAGCTATCAACTGACCGTAAGGCCGGCAACCGCATCTGACCTTGAACGGGCTGAGTTATTAGAAGAGGCCAATCGTCTCAACGAGCAAGCAACAGAACTATACCAAGAAGGTCGTTACCAAGAAGCCATTCCTTTGGCAAAACAGGCTCTAGAAATCCGAGAAACTGCCCTAGGAGAGTCTCACCCCCATGTCGCCACCAGCCTCAATAATTTGGCAGAACTCTACCATTCCCAGGGAAACTATAATGCTGCCGAACCCCTCCACCATCGTTCCCTAAAAATCCGAGAAACCGCCCTGGGAGAGTCTCACCCCGATGTCGCCCAAAGCCTCAATAATTTGGCAGCACTCCACTATAACCAGGGAAATTATAATGCCGCCGAACCCCTCCTCCGTCGTTCCCTAGAAATTCGAGAAATCGTCCTGGGAGAGTCGCACCCCGATGTCGCCCAAAGCCTCAATAATTTGGCTGGACTCTACCAAGCCCAGGGAAACTATAGTACCGCCGAACCTCTCTACCGTCGTTCCCTAGACATCCTAGAAACCGCCCTGGGAGAATCTCACCCCAATGTCGCCAGCAGCCTCAATAATTTGGCAGAACTCTACCGTGACCAGGGAAACTATAATGCCGCCGAACCCCTCTACCGTCGTTCCCTAGAAATCCGAG
>CAZXWM010000171.1:4467-8337 GCA_964644215.1 uncultured Phormidium sp. | reverse complement strand
CCTCACCGAAGCCAAACTGGCCCGAGAAGCCGAAATCGCCTACGCCACCCTAGCTCTCGTTACCGACTACGATTGCTGGCACTCGGATCATGATAGTGTCACTGTTGAGATGGTGGTCAATAACCTCCGTTTGAATGCTGAAAATGCTCAACAGGTGATTCGCGATGTCGTCGCTCGTCTCCATGGGAATCCCTTTGTTAGTGAGGCCCATTCGGCCTTAAAGTTTGCCGTCTTAACTCCTTGGGAGAAGGTTCCTGAAACCACAAAAAGCAAGTTAGAGTTACTGCTCAAGAAGTATATTTGATCTCCCGTTTGCGGCAGGTGTCAACCGCTCAACAAGTCTGTCCCCGGATAGAGGCAGATCCCGCTCCCATCTGGATATGCTCAAAGACAGATCGCGCTCGGTCAATTCAATCCCAACCTGAAAACCTCATCCATCCCACCGGGTAGGGTGAGGTTTTTCCCATCTCGCTAACCCAGACGGGGTCGTTTAGAATATTTGGCAGTTGTGCATTGTGCGTGGCGATAACGATCCATTCACCCATTGACGATTCAAGTTATTTCAGAGGATTCGGCTGTGGTCGTAGATTTCTCCCCTCCAGAAACCTTACTTGCACAACTGATGGAACTTCGTAAAGCCATCATTCGGGATGCAACCACATCCTTTGAGCAATGGCGACCTTGGGTTTGGCGTAGTAGCTTTCGTAGTGCAGCTTGGAACTTGGCCTATTATTTAGCCTTGCAGAAACGGGATGCCAAGAAACTCGAACGGGCCTTAATGCCTTGGGGATTATCCTCTCTCGACAGCGGCATTAGTAGTGTTTTACCCCACATCGATGGCACGATCGCCTCCCTCGGGGCCATCTGTCGGATTAACCCGACGCTATTACCTCAGCATCCCTCTCCTCGGGCCTTCTTTCGCGGTGAACGGCTGTTAAAACGTCATACCAACGAATTATTCGGCGATCGCCCTTGTCAGCCTCACGATCGCCATCATTGGATTGTCCCTTGTCCCAGTTTGCCCATCGATGCCTCCTTTTGCCAGCAGTTGCGACAACAGCAGGTAGCGGCCTTACGCATCGACTTGCGGGAGAACCCCAAGCAAGGGGCCGCCGCGATCGCCCAGTTCCAGTCCGGCCAAAAGCAGACTCAAGGCAATGGCCATCACCGCTGCAAACTCTGGCTCACGCTTGACGAACAGGATATCGGCGATCGCCCCGACTCTCAGGGCCAACCCGTCCATCACCATCATCTGACGCTCAGAGAAATGCTCCAGACCGCCGATATCATCGAAATCACCAACCTAGGCAATCCCGAAGCCTTAATCGGCCTTCATCACGCCATCCAAGAACAAACCCCGAGCGATCGCCCCTATCCTAGCATCATCGTTAGCCTGCACCCAGACATTTGCCTAGAACAACTCCCCGACATCATTGTGTGTGGGGCCGGCCGCTATCCCTTTGGCATTGGCATCCCCCCCGCCTTAATCCCCCAAGTCCAGCTATCTCGTACCGGCCAAACCTATCAGGCGATCCTTGACCTGTGCCAAGCCGCTTGTACACCCGTGATTCTCATGAATCAAACCGAGGCCAGTCCCCAGGAGTCCTTAAACGGGGGAACCTCGCCCTTGGTCGCTGTCTTGCGATCGCTCCCCTAATCTTCCGCCTCCTCAGCCACCTCATAGACCTGTCCTTGGGCCACCACCACATCCCCTGGCACAAGTTTACGACCGCGACGAGTTTCCACCGCGCCATTCACCAGCACTTCGCCATACTGAATTAAAACCTTCGCCTCTCCCCCAGTATTGACCGCACCAACCCACTTGAGAAATTGAGCGAGTTTGATAGTTATGGGATCTTGACTCATTACAGCTTAGCGACTCCCATTCGACCCGTGATGAATACGAGCCACCTGTTCCGACGATAGCCAAGGCATATTGGGGTCGCGATCGCTCTGGGCCACCTCGTTGTTGTTCCGAGAGTCTTGAGCGGGCGATCGTTGATACCCCGGCACCAACTCCTCCACATCCTCGGGTAGCGAGAGAAAACATTGCACCGGAGAGGCTTCGAGCATCGCATTCTCATCCGGTGGCACAAAATCATGACGGATGCTGTCGTACTCGAGCACCTCCCCGGTCTCAATATGATAAATCCAGGCGTGTAAATGGAGCTTATTGCGATACAGCTTCGAGTGAATTACCGGATACGTCCGTAAATTCTCGATTTGAGTCAGGACATTTTCCGCAACCGCCACCTCTAACAGAGTTTCCCCATCCAAATGAGAGTAATTTTCCTTCAACAATTGCCGAGTCGCTTCTGCGTGACGTAGCCACTCATACACCAGAGGCATCTCCTCCTCTAAGCTGCTGCGTTTGAGTAACCCCTTCATGCCACCACAATGAGAATGTCCACAGACGATGACATGCTCAACCCCCAGAGCCTGTACTGCATACTCCACCGCCGCACCTTCACCACCATTTGCCGCTCCAAACGGGGGAATGATATTCCCGGCATTACGGATGACAAACAATTCCCCAACCTCAGCATTGGTAATTAAATTCGGGTCAATCCGTGAATCCGAACAGGTGATAAACAGAACCCTTGGCTTTTGTCCATGGGACAACTGTTCAAAGAGTTCTTGGTGGGTACTAAAATAATTCGACTTAAATTGCCGCAGACCCTTAAGCAGTTTTTTCATGATGTCTTAGTCTATCGTCCGTAAATGCCTGTGACGCCCCCAAGCCAGGTGAACGGGAGTCTTGGCGAGTGCCACTCCATTTCGTTGCTACTGGCTCCTTGCGATCGCCCCGCGAGTTGGCTGCAATCATCCCGTCCAACCCGTCCTCTCCGACAAGCCTTATCCAACCAGCCTTATCCAACCAGCCCGATTTGACACACCTCGTCTGAGCGAAATCAAAATTTGCCTTCCGACAGTCGAAGAAACTCCGTATTGACACCAGATTCGCGAGTTAGGGCAATTTTACCAGTTCGAGCAATCTCACGAATGCCAAACTTCTGTAAGACCTGAGCAAAGGCTACCATCTTACCGGGATCGCCCACCACCTCAAGAATCAACGAGTCATCAGCCACATCCACCACCCGCGAGCGAAAAATCTGGGCCAACTCAACAATTTCCGAGCGCGTGCTACTCGTCGCATTGACCTTCACCAACATCAATTCCCGTTCCACACAGGGAATCTCGGTAATATCCTGAACCTTGAGGACATTGATCAGTTTATAAAGTTGTTTAACGATTTGCTCGATCACTTGGTCATTACCATTGACCACCATCGTCACGCGGGAGACATTACCCTGTTCCCCCGTTCCAACTGCCAAACTTTCGATATTAAAGCCACGACGGGCGAATAGTGCCGCAATGCGAGTCAGCACGCCCGCCTCATCTTCCACCAAAACCGAGAGCGTGTGTTTCATTTTGAATTTTTTCTTAAGAATGTCCTAAGCAACCAATCGTTACTTGTATCATGAAAACGGTTCGAAATGTAAAAACGAAGAGAAAAGTATCTATGAGTTGGTTAAGCCGAATTTTTGGTCAAGAAGAAGAGGAAAAAGCCGAGGAGTTTCCTGCGATGCCCATCAAAGAAGCCGTTGAAAACGCTGGAGGGAGTATTGCCGCTGCCGCAGCGGGGGCAACCTCAGCCGACGAGGCCGAATCAGGGGAACCCATCCCACCCGAACGAGTTGGCCTAGATGGCAAATACGACCAAAGCGGGTTAGCGAAACGGGTGGTTCGGGCCTTTGACGGCAACCCGGACACCGATGACATTGAAACCATCTGGGTGGCCCAACTCGGGACGAAAGTGGTTCTCAAAGGAACCGTGCCGACTCAAGAAGATCTCGATCGCCTCGTCAG
>CAZXWM010000171.1:0-4367 GCA_964644215.1 uncultured Phormidium sp. | reverse complement strand
GCATCACCTCGTTCGAGAACCAAGCGTAACATCGGCGGCGCCACAAAGGTCGTCGCAATGACCATGACAATGATGGCAGCTTCGAGAGATTCCGAGAGAACCCCACTCGCCGCACCCACACCAGCGAAGACAAGGCCCACTTCACCCCGAGGAACCATCCCCACACCAATCGCCAAACGATTGGTATCCGGTTGGCCAAAGATGGTGAAGCCAGTGACCACTTTACCGATAATCGCCACGACAATGAGGAAAGTGGCAATAATCAAACCCTCGCGATTACTGGGAACCGCTGGGTTTAACACCGCCAAATCGGTACGGGCACCAACCACGACAAAGAAGACCGGAACCAGCATATCCGCCACAGGAATCACCTGTTCTTCTAACTCATGCCGTTTTTCCGTTTCACCCAGAATCAAGCCAGCCGCAAAGGCCCCGAGAATCGCCTCAAGTTGAATCGCCGCCGCCACATAGGCCAACAAGAACATGATAATCAGCGAAACAATCAAGAGGGGACCACGAGTTTTCAGTTTATCCACCAGGGAAACATAATAGGGGGCCAGGAGGCGACCCACTAAAATCGTGCCAATGAGAAAAGCGCCAGCACTGACGGTTAGGAAGAGGATATTGTTAACCTGGACTTCCCCAGTTTTGACCAAACTGGCAACCACCGCCAGGACAACGATGCCCAAAATATCATCGAGAACGGCTGCCCCGATGATAATCTGTCCTTCTTTGGAACTGAGTTTATTAATTTCTGCCAAGACTTTAGCCGTAATCCCAATGCTCGTTGCCGTCAGAGCCGCACCGGCAAAAATTGCGGGAATGGCTGGGGTCTCAAACAGATAAATCAAGCCAGCCGTTCCCATGGCAAAGGGCGCTACAACCCCAACCACTGCTACAATTGCGGCTTGGGGTCCATATTTAATCAGTTCCCCGAGATCGGACTCTAACCCGATTTCAAACAGGAGAATAATCACCCCCAATTCCGAGAGGATGTTAATCACTTCACTCTCGACGGAAAAGGAAGCGGCTAAGGTTTCGGGTGTCAGTTCCCCCGTCGCTTCAATGAAGCGAAAAATCAGAGAGTCGCTGGCCTGCGCCCCACTCTCGGGGAAAATAATCAGGTTTAAGACCGAAATGCCGACGACAACTCCACCCACCAAATCTCCTAAGACGGGAGGAAGATTGATGCGCGCACAAATTTCGCCCCCCAGCTTACTGGCCAGGTAAATTACAATTAAACTCAGCAGAACACCGCCTAAGACTGTTGCGCCATCGGCTTCTGCTTCCGTTGCTGTGGCTAAAAGGGGTGAAAATCCACCGGGATCGATAACAAAATTAAATGAGGGTGATAAGGTCATTGTCAATGCTTAACAAAAGGTCTTTCGTAGGATCTACCCTGTCTAATGTACAAGAATTATGGCGACCTGTGACGATCGCGGTCCCAGTCTGACCCCTCGCCCCAATTTCGGGTGCCATTGTTACAATTCATGGGAATTCCCGGCCAATCCTAAGCTCATCGCCTTTAGGAAATCCATCGCGATGAGCTAGACCTGAGCCAAAATGTCTTCGATATCCTTGTTCTCTGCTCAACTCTTTTCTCAACTACGATGCCAAAGAGACTGCAACACCGCGTTCGACCTCTGCAACTGATGCTGCTGCTGAGTCTTGGCATTGTTGCCCTGCTCGCTGGACTCTTGTGGTTCGGTCGTCGCGCGGGCGAGGAGTTGCCCCCTCGGACTGAAAATTCAGACGCAGTGGCGGCCCTATCCCTCGGGCCGTCGCAACAGCAGGATGAACTCGAACGCTTAGCTGAGGGGCCAGCCTCTGCCGATCGCGATCGCGCCGCCTATGTGTTAGCGGTTCAGGCGATCGCCCAAGGCCAGCCCTCTGAGGCCCTATCCCGACTCGACCCGGTACGGCCGCGATCGTCCCATATCGGGGGCTATATCCGGCTGGCCCAAGCTCAGGCTCAGACCTTGGCCGGAAATGATTCTCAGGCTCAAGACCTCTATCAGCAGATTCTCCGAGATTTTCCTGAAGATCCCCTGGCGGCCGAGGCCTTGTATGCCTTAGGGCAAGAAGACTCACAATGGTGGGAGCAAGCCCTAGCAGAGTTTCCTCGTCACCCTCGCAGCGCTGAAATTGCCCTGAAACGCCTGGAAACGCAACCGAATGACCCGGATCTCCTCAAGGTGCTCTCAACCCACCTCTATTTGGAGAATTTTACGGAACTGCTCGATCGCCGGGTGAGCGAACATGGCGATCGTCTGACCCCAGAGGATTGGGAAACCATCGCCTTTGGCTATTGGGAAAAAACTCTCTATGGCAAAGCGGGGAATGCCTACGCTCGCGCGGCCAATACACCTCGTAATCTCTACCGCACCGCCCGAGGATTGCAATTGGGAGGGGAGAGGAACCGCGCTCGTCAACGCTATCGGATTCTGATTCAGGCCTTCCCCGAGGCCGAGGAGACGGCTACGGGTCTGTTACGCTTGGCGGGGATGGTCGACTCGCCTCGCGAGGCGATTCCCCTATTGGATCAGGTGATTGCCAACTTTCCCAATCAAGCGGCCGAAGCCCTGTTGCTGCGATCGCAGGCGTTGCAACAATTGGGCAGCTCTCAATCGGCGCAACAGGCCCGTCAGTCGGTGTTAACGCAATATAGCAACTCGGATACCGCCGCCGAAATTCGCTGGCAAAATGCCCAAAACGCTGCTCAACAGGGGGATTTACGGCAAGCCTGGGATTGGGCTAAACAACTGTTGACGGAAAATCCTGATAGTGACGAAGCTCCCCAAGCGGCGTTTTGGATTGGTAAATGGGCTCAGAGACTCAATCGTCGTGAGGATGCTGAATCTGCCTTTACTGCCCTGTTACAGCGCTATCCTGAGTCCTATTATGCTTGGCGGGCGGCCTCCCTTCTCGGCTGGAATGTGGGGACCTTTACGACGGTGCGATCGCTCACGCCAACCGTCCGGGATTTGGCCGAGCGTCCCCTGCTTCCGGCTGGCTCGGATCTGACGCGGGAACTCTACGCTCTGGGGATGGATGAGGCGGCCTGGCGACGGTGGCAAATGGAATTTCCTGACCCCATGAACCCCACGGTGGCCGAACAATATACTGAAGGGTTAATGCTACAGGTGATTGGGGATTACCTCGATAGTCTGTTTATGCTGTCGAGTCTCGGTTGGCGTGATGATCCCGAAGAACTGGCTGAGTATGAAGCCTTCAAAGCAGAATCGGCCTATTGGTATAGTCTTTATCCCTTTCCCTACCGAGAGCCGATTCTACGTTGGTCTGAAGCTCGTCAACTTGATCCCTTGTTAACGGTGGCCTTGATTCGTCAAGAATCTCGCTTTATGCGGAAAATTCGCTCTGTTGCCAATGCTGTGGGACTGATGCAAGTCCTCCCAGAAACCGCTGATTGGATTGCGGCACAACGCAATGAACCGCCACCGACGGATCTCACAGACCCTGATGATAATATCCGTTTGGGAACCCTTTATCTCGACTATACTCACAATGAGTACAACAACAATACCCTGTTTGCACTGGCGAGTTACAATGCCGGACCGGGAAATGTTGACCGTTGGATTTCTCGCTTTAGCTTTAATGATCCCGATGTTTTTGTTTCACAAATCCCCTTTCCTGAAACTCAGGGGTATATTGGTTCGGTGATGGGAAATTATTGGAATTACTTACGTCTTTATAATCCAGAAATTCAAGAAAAACTCGAACAAATCCGAGATGAGTAGACTCAGCAACATTGGCATCCATATCGGTTGCCTGTTGCCTTCTTTTCTCCAGTATTTTGTCCTAATTTAGACAAACTTTTGCTATTGTGAAGCGTTGGCGATCGCCCACAAATCCACTAACCCGAGAAGTAGCGTCAATCCCAAAAGAATTAGATACATCCAAGGTTGAGCTAGAGGGCGTACATCGCGGGTATCAATGCCAGTTTTGGTTTCGACTTGTTTAACCAAACGGGAGAATCCAGCCACGCGCATCGGCAACAAATACCCCTCTCCGGCATCACTGAGGAAATAATAGACCAAGCCTCCTTGTCCCGTGGTTCTTGGTTTCAAGGCCTTAACGGATTGCCAAGGGAGAAACCAACCTTTACGAAAAATCTTGGCAAACCAGCCGGGATAACTCACTCCAATTCCAGACTCATCGAGAATCACCTGTTCACTCAAAGCCCCATAGAGAAGAAGCCAACCCAACCCTAACCCCACACCGAGAAACAGGGGCGGAACTGGGGCGTTGGTGGCTTGGGCAAGGATAGGAAGCGGAACCGTTAACGCTAAATTTGACATCCTCCCACACTAATTCAAAGAATATAGTGTGGGATTCCCACCATTACT
>CAZXWM010000170.1:6737-8343 GCA_964644215.1 uncultured Phormidium sp. | reverse complement strand
GGAAACAGTTCCCCGAAGCCCTGCAAGCCGCCAGCGTGGCCAAGATTCCGCCTATGACCTAAATTTATGCAGCAGAGATGCAAACAACGAAAGCAATTGTAAGTAAAATGATGTTAATTGCGAACTCACACCAGAGACTATCATGCTTTCTTTAGAGCAAATTCAGAAAGAAATCCAGGAGCTACCAGAAGAAGCCCAGACTCTACTGGCAGATTTCATTGAAATTCTTAAGAAGCGCTATCCCAAGTCCGCTCAACCAGAGGCGGATTCTGAGCAAAGCCCCTACCAGCAATTTAAGCAGAGTGGGTTGATTGGATTTGTCTCAGTTGAGGAGAATCTTTCCACAACCTACAAGCAAGTTCTGTCTGAGCAATTGAACGCAAAATATGATCATCGCTGATACGGGCTTTTGGTTAGCCCTTTTGGGTTGATGCGTTACAGCTAACGCCTAACGCATCCTACAGACTTGTTATTTGCAAATACTGCCGATTCTCAGCCACTCAAGACGAGCAAGATGCGCGATCGGGAGGTCAACATTTGCTAAATCAACTGATGCCACTAATGAACGCAGCAGAGACGATTTACAAGCTAGTTAAAACCCTACCCGAAGACCAAGCTAATTTAGTTTTGGTCTTTGCAGAGTTTGTACGTCAGCGAACCCAATCCAGTGAAAGCTCGGATAAATCCTCCGTCGATTCCTATTTTGGCATTCTCAAGGACTCCCCCAACTTTAATGAAGACCCCGTTGTGATTCAAAAAGCGATGAGGCATGAGTGGGAGTAAGTTTTTGTTAGATACTAACATCATTATTGGTCTGATGAATAAAACTCAACTACGCCAAAAAATTTCCAGCCAACTCAACAACCTCTCACCGGAAAGGCTTGCCCTCGTCAGTGAGTTTCTCGACTCCCTAGAAGCCACCGAACCCACTCAAACATCTTCCTTGAAAAAAATACCTTCACTAAAAAGAGGGAAAACCGCCAAAGATTTACTAAAATTTGCCGGAAATTGGCAGGGAAATGACCTGGAAGAATGCTTGAACTCCGTTTATGAGACTCGCTCAGAAACACAGTTAGTAGGTTGGGTTGAGCTAGCGAAACCCAACACACCCCGTTACTTTAGCAATCTACCTGCATATCCTCGGTCTATTCCCAATGGGTAATTCCTATGCAATACCGTCGTGCTAAAACGACTGGTGCCACCTATTTCTTCACTGTCGTTACTTTCAAGACACAGTGGGTCGGGAATAAAATTCTTTTGGGACTGTTGGGTTTCCTTCGTCAACCCAACCTACAAGAGATCTGCGTTGGCAAAGCCTGTGCAGATCACAATCGCACTCTAGAAACAATTGCGTGGGTTGCTCCCACAGGCGAATGACTTCAAATTCATGGCGAGTGCCGGGAATTTCAAAGACGGTCTGGTAAACCAGGTCAGACCTTGAAGGCATTAGATAAAAGCCGCCTACCGTCTCTTCCTGCTGGGATTCACAAAAATTCCGGCTCGGATTCACAACAAAGACTTCCTCACCATAGTCTTATTCTTATGCTACGTCGGAGTCCCTATTTTTCAGCAGTATGCAGTATGGCTACTTCCTATCCCGCTATCT
>CAZXWM010000170.1:0-6727 GCA_964644215.1 uncultured Phormidium sp. | reverse complement strand
CTATCTCAGCCCCCAAAGGGATCGTGTCGGTTGGCTGGCGATCGCCCTCCTCAGCAGCATTGCCCTGCAACTGGTCAACCCCCAAATCCTCGGCTACTTCATCGATACCGTCGCCACCCAGGGGCCATCATCTACCCTAGTCACTGCTGCGGTTTTGTTTATCGCGGTGGCCTTGGTCACGCAAGTCTTTACCGTTATCGCCACCTACCTGGGCGACCAAGTGGCCTGGACTGCTACCAATGCCCTGCGGGTTGACCTGGTCGAACACTGCCTCAACCTAGATCTGTCCTTCCACAAAACCTGTACCCCTGGAGAACTGGTCGAACGGGTAGACGGCGATGTCCAGACCCTGTCTCGGTTTTTCTCCCAGTTTACGCTGCACGTCTTGGGCAATCTGCTGCTGCTCATTGGCATCCTGGGCGTTCTTTTTTTTGAAGACTGGCGGGCTGGGTTTGCCCTTACTGCATTTGCCCTCACCGCCCTGGGAATTTTGCTGCGGTTGCAGGGCTATGCGATCGCCCCCTGGACTACCTATCGCCAAATCAACGCTGAGTTTTTCGGCTTGTTAGGCGAACACCTATCAGGAAGAGAAGACCTGCGCGCCAACGGAGCTATCAGCTATGTGACGCGCCGCTTTTACCAAACCTTACAACGCTGGCTACCAGTTTTTCATCAAGCCCGCTTTGCCAGCACCATCCTTTGGGGCACCTCCATGGGGTTGTTCAGCCTCGGCAATGTCATCGCCCTGGCCATCGGTACCCTGCTTTGGCGGCAAAATGCCATCACCATCGGCACTGTTTATCTGATTTTTTACTACACCAACCTGCTCAAACAACCGATCGAACGCATCCGCCAAGAATTAGAAAATCTGCAACAGGCCGAAGCCAGCCTGCTTCGCGTCAGAGACCTCCTGCACCGTCAATCTCACCTGAGCGATCGCGGCAACCAACCCCTCCCCCAAGGCCCCCTCTCCGTCACCTTTGAAAATGTTTCCTTCAGCTACCCCCCGACCCATTCACCCGTCCACTCCTCCACCCTAACCAACCTCTCCCTCCGCCTCCCCGCTGGCCAAATCCTGGGCATCCTCGGACGCACTGGCAGCGGCAAGACCACGATCGCCCGCCTGTTGCTGCGACTCTACGACCCACAAATCGGCACGATCCGCTTAGGAAATGTTGCCCTCCCTCAAACCCCCTTAACCACCCTCTGCCAGCGGGTCGGATTAGTCACCCAGGATGTCCAACTCTTTCAAACCAGCGTTCGCAACAACCTCACCTTTTTCGACCCCAGGATTAGCGATGCTCAGATTCTGGAGGCCCTGGAACTGTTGGGGCTATCGACTTGGTTACACACCTTGCCCGCTGGGTTAGACACTCGACTCGAACCCGACAGTGGTGGACTCTCTGCGGGGCAAGCCCAGCTGCTGGCCTTTGCTCGCATCTTCCTCAAAGACCCCGGCTTAGTGGTTTTGGATGAAGCCTCCTCTCGTCTCGACCCCGCCACCGAGACGGCAATCGAGCGGGCCGTGGACAAGCTGCTGGCAGACCGCACTGGTGTCATCATTGCCCACCGGCTCTCTACGGTGCAGCGAGCCGATCAAATTTTGATTTTAGACCAGGGCCAAATCGTGGAGTACGGCGATCGCACCGCCCTCGCCCATACCCCCCACTCCCGCTTTGCCCAACTCCTAAGAACCGATGTCTAATCCCACCCCCAAACTCCCCACCTGGAAACTGCTATGGCAGCTGATTGGCTATGCGCCAAAGCTGTACATCATCGACAGTATTTTCTGGATTCTATTCATGAGCCTGCCCGGTATTACGGGATTGATCATCCGGGTCTTTTTCGACCAGCTCGCTGAGCCATCGTCCCTGGGTTTTCCCCTCTGGGGACTGATAGTTCTGCTAGTGGTAACCGATCTAGGACACCTCGCCGTCCTGTTTATCAGCCGCTTCACTAAAACACAGCTTCGGTTCACAATGCGGGCCTTGCTCCAGCGCAACCTTTTGGTTCCTTTACTCAATCGCCCCGGTGCTTCACCCTTGAAGACCTCCTCGGAGACCCCGTCAACCGTCTCCTCTGGCGAAGCCCTCAGCTACTTCCGCGACGATGCCGACCTGATTCAAGACACCATCGCTAGCATTTCAGAAGTGACTGGTGCGGGTCTTTTGGCTGTAGGTGCGATCGCACTGTTGCTCAGCATCAATGCCCAGATGACGCTGCTGGCCTTTCTACCCCTGGCGGGGATGATAGTGATCTTCAGGCAAGCGCAACAGCATATTAAACAGTATCGGCAAGCCAGTCGCCAGGCTACCGAACAGGTCACCGGTCTAATTGGCGAGATCTTTAGTGCCGTGCAAGCCATTAAAGTCGCTGGCAAGCAGAATCAAGTTCTCCGCCATTTCCGCCAGGTAAATGAGCACCGCCGCCAGCGGATGGTCAAAGACCAGTTGCTCACAGCGGTGTTGACATCAGCCTTTGAAAATCTCTACACCCTGGGTACAGGGTTGATTTTGCTGGTGGCGGCTCAGCAGATCCAGGCTGGGGCGGGCCAGCTTTCTGTGGGGGAATTTGCCCTGTTTGTCTTCTACCTGCCCTATGTCACCTACTTTTTAGAATTTTTAGGCAGTTTTCTAGCTCAAATTCAGCAAACAGCGGTTTCTTTTGAGCGGATGGCGGCACTGCTAGCTGGTGCAGAGACCCCCCAGCCAACGTCTGCCGCTCAGACACAGACTCCAGTGCAGGCGTTAGTCGCGCACCCCCCACTTTACCTCAATGACCTGTGGGGCCGCCGACCGGAACTACCGCCCATTGACCAACCGCACCGGGAGCAAAGCGATCGCTTACAAGAATTAACCGCCTACAACCTGACCTATCATTACCCCAGCACAAATCGGGGCATTACAAACATCAGCCTAACGCTAACGCGGGGCAGCTTAACGGTCATTACGGGTCCTGTGGGAGCGGGTAAAACTACACTGTTGCGAGTGCTGTTGGGGTTACTGCCGATGCAAGCCGGGGGAATTTACTGGAATGACAACCGGGTTTACGATCCGGCTAACTTCTTTGTTCCACCTCGGAGTGCGTATACCCCACAAACACCGAAACTGTTTAGTGCATCGCTGCGAGACAATATTTTGCTCGGCCTTGATCGCCAGGAAACTGACCTGGAAACGGCGATCGCCTTAGCTGCCCTCGATCACGATATTGCTGCCATGCCAGACGGACTGGCAACCCCCATTGGTTCAAGAGGCGTGCGGCTCTCGGGGGGGCAATTGCAACGGGCCGCCGCCGCTCGTATGCTGGTGCGCCAACCCGAACTGCTGGTATTTGATGACCTTTCCAGCGCCTTAGACATCAATACAGAGAAAACCCTTTGGGAGCGATTATTGAAAAGTAGAGAAGTCGAAAAGCAGAATAACAGAACAGAAGAGCCTCATCTACCTACAGACCCGTCCACATTCCTCATCGTCTCCCACCGTCCTAGCATCCTACAGCGAGCTGACCACATCATCGTGCTCAAGGACGGCAAACTTCAGTCAGAAGGGGTTTGGGATGATGTGAAGTTACGCTGTGCCTACCTCAATGGTTAGCTCGCAAGTTGACTATTTTGTCGAAAGTGGGATGCTCCCTAGAACCGATGGATTGTCCCTTAATCGTCCAAATAGCCAGACTCCACCAAAAACGCCCTTAAAGCGGTGGGAAAGTCTGGGTGTTCTCCAATGACATCACCCTCTTCATTGTGAATCTCTAGTCCCCAGTCATCTTCTGGATCATAATGGGCTAACATAAACTGCCAACCTTCCTCAAATTCGCCCAACAAAATCTTTTGAGCTACATATCCCGCCAGAATACCATTCACCTCATGTTCTCGATTTTGAAGTGTAGAATACATTTGCCAAGCTCGCGATCGCAATTCTTCAGGATACTCCTGCGTCACATCCTCAAAGCCATTCTCCCCCAAGGAGAGAATCAATGAGGGAGGAAAAGACCCCGCATAGGAACTAAATCGATAGAGAAACCCACCATCAAAGGTTAAAAATTCTAGATCTCCATCACCATCTAAATCTTGAAACGAGCCACCACCGCCATCAGCCGGCCCTAAGTGAAATTCCTCAAATTCACGCCCTGTCCAACGATAAATCTGGTGAGCGGTACAACAGTGAGCGCCTCCCGTATATACCTGCACAATCACTTCCGGAATCTCATCATTATCGATGTCCTGTAAGCGGACTTCACCCCGCATCAGAGGATACTCAGGAGTTCCTTGCAGTTGCGCCTCATCTTGATAGTATAAAACATAGAACAGTTGGCGATCGTCAAAGGATTCTCCAGCCCGATAATTGACACGAACACGAATATCTCCCTGAGATATTTCTTGCTCAAATGACTCAGAACCATAATCAATGGTGATTGTGGAGGCTGCGATCGCCGCAGATACTAACCCAGATGTTACCACTATCGCCGCCGTCGAGACAATGGACGTGATTTTAGACAGCATTAGCTCATCCCAAACTTTATCGCTCAAGCATATATTTTAGTTTCAAGCCAATTCGTTTAATAAGTGACTTGTTTCTGTCAATATCATACCATTGTGCATCCGGTTTCGTCATCAGGAAACTCGCCAGTAACCCAAACGAGGAGCGAGAAGCAAACACCAGGCTATCGCAGGCGGCCAACAAATATAAGTCCACAAGAGCTTCAATACCATTCTGGACTAAGTCCTGACATTCCTGGCTATTTTGATGTAAGCGTTTTCCTGAACTAGAAAACCACTTATTCGTTGAAATCAGAAGATCGGGAAACATTTCCTTAAAAGATGATAACACATCTTTGGAATCAGTTGCCAAGAAAATCTTAAAGTTTCCATGCTTAGATTGAACCGCTCGAACCACCGATTCTAAGGTGGCTTCCACTTCTGACAAAGGAACTTTCATGTCCGAGTAACGGATATGAATACCAATCATATAGTCAGCAAAGTACCCTTTTTGAAACTCCTCAACCTGGGCGCAGATATTCTCTTTCAAACACAAATTAGACTGCAAAGCACGCTGAAGAATCTCACGATTGTCTAACTTAGCGAGATGACGCACCTCCCCGACAAATAAAGGACGCATCTGTTTTATTTTATGAGTATAAGCTGCCAAAACAATGATATCTTCTTCATAATCAAGCCGAGAGACATCAAACGACATATCCTGATAACCAATCAGCCCCAACTCATTCCGTAAGGATCCCAAAGAACGATGAAGTTGATTTTTCCAAATAGCCGGATAAACCGAATCCGTTACGGGTAAAACCTCAACCGACTGAGCTACCGGACAATCAAAATAGCGAAAAAACAAGTTTTCCCCCGTATTGGAATAACTCCCATCCCGCCAATCCACCACCAACTGTCGCCCACTCAACTGAGCGTACAAAATTCCCGTAGCAACAGCAAAAACCCGATTGCCAATCCCCGAGGTTCCTTTAACAACAATATACTTCGTCATAGTTTCCACGGATACATTGTCCCCATCTTACACAGAGGTATCGGGTCGTCAAGCTAAAATGAAACCCTAGAGCCACACACTCGGATGACTACCTACATATTCCTACGGATTTCCGCCGCTCTCACCGGTTCCGATGCTAAAAGTCAAGACATCCCTACATCCAGGTCATCCCAACCCCGACAAAATTCGTTACCTTAAAAACAGAATCCCTCAAAACCCTAGCGGTCATCCCCCCACTCACCGTAGGATTTTAAGAATCATTACCCCAATTTGACCGCTACAACCGCAGCCAAGGGGTATTGTCGTTTGAAGTGCAAGGAGAACCGAACCCAATGCTAGACGCATATCGCCAACACGCCGCCGAACGGGAAGCCCTGGGCATTCCCCCCCTTCCCCTAACCGCCGAACAAACCTCAGAACTCTGTGAACTCCTCAAAACCCCCCCCGAGGGCGAAGAAGGGTTCCTAATGTTGTTACTGCGCGATCGCATTCCCCCCGGTGTTGACGAAGCCGCCTACGTCAAAGCCGGCTTCCTCACCGGAATCGCCAAAGGAGAAATCGACTGTCCCCTCATCTCCCACCAGGGCGCCATCTCCCTCCTCGGAACCCTGGTTGGCGGCTACAACGTCCAATCCCTCGTCGAACTCCTCAAATCCCGCGACAGCAACCTCGCCGCAGCCGCAGCAACCGCCCTCAGCACCACCCTGCTGGTGTTTGACGCCTTTAACGACGTTCTCGCCCTCTCCGACGTTAACCCCTACGCCAAACAAGTCGTCGATGCCTGGTCAAACGGAGCTTGGTTTCTCGACAAACCCAAAGTTCCCGAAGCCATCACCGTCACCGTCTTCAAAGTCCCCGGCGAAACCAACACCGATGACCTTTCCCCCGCACCCCACGCCACCACCCGCCCCGACATTCCCCTCCACGCCCTCTCCATGCTGGAGTCTCTCATGCCCGAGGGCATCGAAACCATCGCCAAACTCAAAGAAAACGGCCATCCCGTGGCCTACGTCGGCGATGTCGTCGGCACCGGTTCCTCCCGCAAATCCGCCATCAACTCCCTGTTGTGGCACATCGGTCATGACATCCCCTACGTCCCCAACAAACGCTCCGGCGGCTTCATCCTCGGCGGAAGCATCGCGCCAATTTTCTTCAACACCGCCGAAGACTCCGGCGGCTTCCCCATCGAGTGCGACGTCACCCAAATGGAAACCGGGGACACCATCACCATCCAT
>CAZXWM010000169.1:0-8424 GCA_964644215.1 uncultured Phormidium sp. | reverse complement strand
TTGACCCCCACCTGCTGATGCGAGGTGGACCGAGTGCGTCGTTATTTTTGTTCAATCTAACAGATCGGCGATCGCCTGATCTTATCTCTGTGGCAGTTCACGACTGGCTAGGGCGATCGCGGCTGATTTGCCAGCTTAAGAAAACCACAGGAATCATACCGATGACAATTAAGGCCAAGGCCGGGCCGGAGGCTTGGGCCAGACGCTCGTCGGAGGCGAGGTGATAGACCCGGACGGCTAGGGTATCGAGGTTGAAGGGACGAATGACCATGGTGGCGGGGAGTTCTTTCATTACATCGACGAAGAGAATCATGGCGGCGGTGAGAATCCCTCGCCAGAGGAGGGGGATATGGATCTGGCTTAGGGTTTCTAGGGGGGTATAGCCGAGGCTGCGAGAGGCTTCGTCTAGGTTTGGGGAAATTTTGCTGAGACTCGATTGGATGCTGCTAAGGGAGACGGCGAGATAGCGGACGAGATAGGCAAAAATCAGGACGGTCATGGTGCCACTGAGGAGGAGTCCGGTCGAGAGGTTGAGGTTGGCCTGCATCCAATGGTCAATGGCGTTGTCTAAGGCCCCGATGGGGACGAGAATGCCTACGGCGATCGCCGCTCCGGGAATAGCATAGCCCATGCCGGAAATGCGAGCGGCGGCTTTCATCAGCCGTGAGGGGTTTAAGCGGACACCATAGGCGAGAATCAGGGTGATGATGACCCCCATCAGGGCGGTTAAACCTGAGAGCATGAGACTGTTGCCGGCAACGTCCCAAAAGCGTCCGTCAAAGGTGTCTTGGGCGTGATCGATGGCCATCTGGAGTAGAACGGCGGCGGGGAGAAGGAAGCCGAGGCTAATGGGAAGCAGACAGATGCTGCTGGCTAGGAGGCCGCGAGTTCCGTGCAAGTGATAGCGATCGGGGGGCTGGGGGTTGGCGGAGGCTTCGTAGTATTGGGCTTGACGCCGCGATCGCTGTTCGAGCCAGAGTAGGGCGAAGACAAAGATGAGGAGACAGGCGGCCAGTTGGCTGGCGGCGACTCGTTCTCCCATGCCGAACCAGGTGCGATAGATGCCGGTGGTGAAGGTATCGACGCTAAAATACTGGACGGTTCCGAAGTCGTTGAGGGTTTCCATTAGGGCCAGGGCCGTTCCGGCGGCGATCGCCGGACGAGCTAGAGGTAGGGCCACGGAGACGAAACTCTGCCAGGGATTCGCGCCTAAGACTCGACTGGCTTCGATGGTGCAGATGGACTGTTCCAAGAAGGCGACGCGGCTGAGCAGATAGACGTAGGGATAAAGCGTCAGGCTCAGCAGGGCGATCGCCCCCCACAGGGAGCGGATATTGGGAAACCAATAGTCTCCATACTCCCAGCCGGTGAGACTCCGTAGCCCCTCTTGCACTGGACCGGCAAAGTCGAGAAATTCGGTATAGGTATAGGCCAACACATAGGCGGGGGCCGCTAGAGGCAGTAATAAGGCCCATTCTAAGATGCGCCGTCCGGGGAACTCACAGGCCGCCACGAACCAAGCGCTGGCCACTCCCAAGACCATGACTAGCAGCCCTACCCCCAGCATTAGGATCACGGTGTTTTCCAGATAGCCCAACAGCACGGTGGCCATGAGATGCTCCCAGACCTCTCGGGAATCGCTGAAGAGACTGCCTAGGATGAATAGGGTGGGGGAGGCCACGGCCAAGGCGATGGCGATCGCCACTCCCGTCCAGAGTGACGCACCTGACCCAAACTGGAGGCTGTATTTGCGAAAGGCTTGCAACATTCCAATCCAATCAAGAGAAACATCAAGGAGAACATGAGACCCATAGTCCAAGATGTGGCTTGCAACCGGGTCTCATCCCCTCCCTAGCTTATCGGAAAGTAATGTCATTAACTTGCTCAAATCCCACATCGACCAAAATGGCAATGGTTTGGCCATTGCGTTGTAGGAGGGTCTGGCCATCGCGGCTGTCGAACGTCAAGTCCTCCCGGCTGATGCCATCAAAGAGAACAAAGGCATCCTGGGTGAGATCGAAGTCCAGGATAATGTTATTTTCCACCTCATTGCTAATGGCGAAACCGTTTTGACCACCGCCACCGATGAGGGTATCGTTGCCCCGTTGTCCAAACAGGAGGTCATCACCCAAATCGCCATAGAGGCGGGAATTGCCCCGACCACTATAGAGCGTGTCATCGTCCTGGCCGCCATAGAGGGTATTGTTGCCGGCATTACCAAACAGCACATCATTGCCTTTGCCACCATGAACCAGAGAACTGTCATTACCACCGGCTAGGGTATCGTCACCCCGTTGACCAAAGATGACATTATTGCCCCGTTCGCCGAAGACCACCCCATCGCCACTACCGCCAAAGATCGTGTCGTTGCCTAACCCCCCTTGGAAGGTATCTTGGCCACTATTACCGAACATGACGTTATTCCCAGCGGCTCCAATCAGCAGATTATCACCCGTGGCGGGGTCGTTGGGGTTTCCGTTTCCGGCCACCAGGGTGTCATCACCGCTGCCACCACAGAGGGTATCGTCGCCATAATCACCAAACAGCAGGTCATCCCCCGAATCACCCCAAACGTGGTCATTGCCACGGCCGCCACGAACCGTATCATTGCCTTCGTTACCGATGAGGTTATCATTGCCTGAGCCACCGAGGATGAGGTCTTCGCCTTCACCGGCAAAAATGAGGTTGTCACCATCATTCTCCCGGACGAGGGGGTTGCCGTTGGCGGCCACGAGGGTATCGTTGCCATCGCTGCCATGAATGGTATCATCGGCGCGATCGCCGAAAATCAAATCATCGCCATCGCCGCCGAACACCTGATCATTGTTATCACCACCATAGACTGTATCCCCGCCCTGGCCCGTCAGAATGATGTCATTGCCCTTATTCCCCGTGAGGATATTCCCCTGGGATTCCTCCACCGAGAGACTGCGGGGACTGCCAAGCAGGGTATCATCGCCAAACCCCCCTTTGAGGGTATCAGCCCCCTGACCGCCATACATGAGGTCGTTCTGCTGACCGCCAAAGGCCAGGTTATTGCCATTTCCCGTAGAGATGGTGTCATCGCCTCGGTTCCCCAGGATCAGATCATCGCCAGTGCCACCATAGAGGAGGTCGGGGCCATCTTCATCAATCATGGCCGGGTTGAGGGAACCGCCGACGAGGGTATTGTTGCCCTGATTGCCGTAGAGGGTGTCACTGCCGCGATCGCCGTAGAGTAGATCATCTCCAGAACCGCCATCAACCCAGTCGTTATCATCCCCCCCAAACAGGCTATCACCGCCCGCTCCGCCAAAGAGGACATCATCACCATCATTGCCCGAGAGGAAATCGCCCTCGCTGATGGGTTCAGGCGTCGGTTCAGGCGTCGGTTCAGGCGTCGGTTCAGGCGTCGGTTCGGGAGTCGGTTCGGGAGTCGGTTCGGGAGTCGGTTCAGGCGTCGGTTCAGGAGTCGGTTCGGGAGTCGGTTCCGGAGTCGGTTGCGAGTCCTCCGTCTCGGTCTCCGTCGCCGCCTCACGGGGGTCATCTAACCCCGCCAAAGACTCCAACGTGAGTTCTTGAGGAGTGAACGCCTCAGCATCCTCAAGCCGATCCTCATCAGCGACATCCTCATCCACCACATCTTCGGCGGCGACAGCTTCGATGGTATCAGGACTGCCAATCAGGGTATCGTTACCAAACTCCCCTTTGAGGCTGTCGCTACCGGCATCGCCATGAACAAGGTCATCCCCTTGTCCCGCGAAAATCAGATCATCGCCATCGCCACCCGAGAGACTGGTTTGACCGAGGTTGCCGAAGATGGTGTCATTGCCCCCATCGCCATAAATTAGGTCATCACTGCCTTCAAAATCAGGGGTGCGATTTTGGGGACCGCCGGCAATGATGTCGTTGCCGGGGCCGCCGGAAACGGTATCGTCGCCGCGATCGCCCCAAATCACGTTATTACCACCACGACCGAGAATCAGATCACTATCCCGACCCCCGTAGAGAGTATCCACCCCCAGATGACCCAGAAGAGTATCATCCCCCTGATTCCCGGCCAGAGCATTATTACCGCCGCCGGTAACGATCCGATCATTGCCATCGCCACCGCGAAGTTGATCATCTCCGAGACTGCCACGAATATCGTCATCCCCAGATCCCCCGGTCACGATATTACCAGCGGTACTATCGAGGACTTCCACACTGTCGAGTTGCTCCAACCCCTCCACCTGCAAAGCCGGCAGCGGCTCAGGCATGGCCCGACGAATGTCGGGTAACTCCGCCAACTGAGGAATCTCGGGTTTCTCCGGTTTTGGAGGACAAAGGGAGTCAAAGTCTGGTTCCGGCTCGGGGTCCGGGTCTGGGTCTGGAGAAGGTGAAGGAGTCGGAGAGGGAGAGGGATCTCCACCAATATCCGAAACGGGATCATCGTCCTCATCCTCCTCCTCATCGCCGGGAGAAGTGGTCTCATTGGTAAAGCGAACTTCGCCGGGAATGGGGTCAATGGACCCGAGGTTGTCAATCGCTGAATAGGTAAAACGAATGTCCCCGCTACCCTCTCCTACATCCAAGAAAAGGCGGCCAAGTTCATTAGGAGTCAGGATTTGCCCTTCTTCAACCGCCACCCCTCCAGCGCCAGGCCGACCTAAGAAAAGGGTACCTCGATTGGGAAGCGTGTTAATGACGAAACCACTAATGTTGCCATCATCATCACTCCCACCAAGTCCCGAGAGACGAATCACCTCACCTGGATCTGGCACAGGATTGGTTACATCATCGGTGTCCGGGAAACGATTACCCACCTCTAGGGTGACTTCAGCCGGGGTGGGGTCTTCTACGGACTCATTGTCGATCGCCGTATAGGTAAAGTCACTTCCATTGAAGTTATTGCCCGGGAGGAAGAAGACCTCATCGATGCGGTTGGCTGGAATGGTGTCGTCTGTCCCCAAGGCCCGACCGCCATCAGCGGGATCTCCCAGGAATAGGGTTCCATTCCCCGGTGCGCGAGTAATCCGAAACTCGTCAATCTCGCCGTCTGGATCACTCCCCCCTAAGCCGGTTAAACGGGTCGCGACCCCTTCTGGAATTTCATTAACGCCTCCAAAGGTGTTCGGAGGAACTTCAACGGTTGTCTCCTCCGTTTCTGGGGGGATGTTGCTGCCTTCAGTTTTCAGGAATACTGTGCCTGGGGTCGGGTCTTCTGCATCAGTTTCGTCAATGGCAACATAGGTGAAGCTGGTATTGCCAGTAAATCCTTCGGGGAAGCTAAATTCCAAGTTAGCCAGTTGGTCCGCCGTCAGCACATCACCGGCACTGACCTCCTCTCCATCGAGGGTTAGGGTTCCCTCGCCGGGTAACTCATCAATCCTAAATTCGAGATCCCCTTCATCGCTTTCAATATCCGTCCCGCCGAGTCCTTCGAGGGTGACGGGTTCACCGGGTTCGATGACTTGTAGCACATCCTCAGTCTCCGGCGGTGCATTGGCTGTCCCTAACGTCACCTCCGCCGTTGGAGACTCACCCCCTTGATTGTCGATGGCGCGAAACCCAAATGTGGTCCCGCTGAATCCCGGTTCGGCTTGAAAGAACAGGCGATCGAGTTGTCCTGGTGTCAAGGTTTCCCCTTCACCCACTTCTCGTCCCCCTCGTTCGGGATCGCCGATAAAGAGAGTACCTTGGCTGGCCGGTGGAAGTTCCGTAATTTCGTAGCGATTGATGGTTCCATCGGGATCCTCGCCGCTGAAGAGATCGTCGGAGAGGTTAGTGACTGTCCCGGGGGGGACATCTTCTTCGCCTCCGGTGACTTGAGGGGGACTGTTGAGGGTAATCTCTCCCGGTTCTGAAGCTTCTTCTTGATTATCAATGGCCCGATAGGTAAAACTCGATCCATCGAAGTCATCGTTGGCATCAAACACCAACTGGTCCAACTCATCGGCGCTGATGCTGTCCCCCGCACTAATCTCACGACCATTGACTCGCAAGACGCCGCCTTCGGGAATGGTATCAATGACATACTGTTCAATTTCACCATCATCGCTGCCAAAGAGAACATCAACCGCCGTGACTTCACCGGCGGGAGTGGTCACTAAGCCATCATCAACCTCTGGGGGTTGGTTGCCAATGTCAATCGAATCTGTTGCGGTGATTTCGGGTAGGAGGCGATCACGATTGTCAGGATCCACAATCCCAAATCCCGGCACTCGGACTCGGGCCGTGTTGGCAATGGCATCACCGCTTGGCAAACTGCTGACGGTGGCTTCAACTTGGTACACTGCCCGTTGATTGGCCTCGAGGTCGAAGGTATCCGATATCGCTCCGCTGCCACTGGTGCTACTGACCACATCGCCATCGGCATTCAGAATCTGGCGCGTCCAGCTAAAACTCTCAATGCCACCAGGAAGGGGATCTGAGACTTCGATGTCGGGGATGGTCCCGTCGCTAATTTCATTGGTTTTGGGGTCGGTGATGCCCTCGTTTTCAATGGTGACTTCGTAATTGACGGTTCCTCCGGCATTAACCGAATCGGCGTCGGCATCCTTCTCCACGGTCACATTTAGGGCCACGGTGGCTTCTGGCAGGCTGGCGAAGTCTGAGATGGGCTCGCCGATATCTCCAATTCTCACCGCTGGCAAGTTGTCCGTACCTCTGGCCGAGAGCAGCTCACGGTCTAAGCGGTACATGACTGACTCGGCGTTGAAGTAGAGATTATTGTCAGCTCCAAAGCCTATGGCGCCTGCACGTCCATTGATTAGTTCGTTATCCTCATTGACGATAATTCCAACCTGTTCTCCAGTGGCCTGGCTAATCTGATTGTCAGCATCGAAGGATAACTCCACCCGATAGAGTCCGTAGTCATTCGACGAACCTCGGCGAGCGGTGATGAAGAAAACATTCTCATTCTCTGGGTCAAAGGCGATGTCACCCCCACCGCGAGCAATTCCAGTAATACCGATCTCTTGGATAGCGACTTCATCATCGGTGACGTTGTTCGGGTCAATGGCATAGAGAACCCGGTTCCTGAACCCCATGCCGTAGATGCGCCCATCTTGAGATTGCCCTAATTTGACAATCCGATCATTATCGTTGCTTAGGTCACCTGTGATTGGATCATCATTTTCTCGAGTTATAGGGTTAAAGCGTCCAATCGCCTCATTGGTTCCAGTCTCAAAGTCGAATTTATAGACGGTAATCCCTTCGGCTACGGTCTGTGTGTCAGTATAAAATAAATCGCCATCACTGTTGCGAGATAAGGCAAAGGCGCTATCTGCTAGTTGACCAATGGCTTCCCGTTCAGCATTGGTGGGGTTGACTAAAAATAATTGGTCGTTATCCTCTCCTCCACTGGCATAAAAGAAGTTGGGGGTGTTAAAGCGACCGGGATAACTCGCTAGGGTCTCGGGGTGGAAGGGGAGGAAGACCTGATCCGAACTGAGCATCGCCTCTTGACCCGAGTTCTGGCGAGACTGGGACTTCAGGATGCGGTCAAAGTGCCAATTTCCCTGACCCACCATTTCAGTAGATGCGGCAATGGTGACTCCGAGAAGCTCATAGAGATGCGTCAGAAAGGTCTGTCCCAGAGTTCCGGCGGCGGTGCGACAACCGTAGAGAACCACCGAGGCCTGAGAACTAAGAGATTTCGACCATTGACGTAGCTGACTGGCCGAGTCCGCTAGGTTGTGCTGCGTTAACCCGGTTTGACCCAACTGCAACTCTCCTGGCTGTCCGTGAGCGATCAGATGCAGGCTATCGAGGTTCTGATGCTGGTGGAGGTAGTCGGAAATTTGCTCAATTGCATTGCCATTGGCATCGAGTCTCAAGACCTGGGTCTGACCGACGGCCCCTTTTAATAACTGTTCGGGAGCGTCGATGGCTGAGTCGATGACGAGGAGATGGCGAGATTGATAATGCAGGGTCATGGTGGGTCTAAAAACGTTGGTTGTCTATGCTGAGGCTGGCTCTAGAGGCTCAAGGGGATTCTTCGGGCTCGTGATTGGGCAACATCAGCGAGGCTCAGGTCGAGCCAAGCGAAAAAATACCTAAAAAATATCTCTCACAGCGGGAAATGCTTTGAGACGAGTCATGGACTTTCGCATGATGTCAAGGGTAGAGACATCGTAATCGTACTGAATCGGACTGGATGACACTCGGATGGCTGTGGCGATCGCCCTAGGGCAAGGCCCTGCCTCTACACTTTATAACCTAGGCCTGGGTTATTTTCTAAGAATTCCGGACATTAATTGCAAAGATTTGATAAAGCTCTGGGATAGATTGACCTGTATCCGTAGTCTTACGGGCTATAACTCCGTGAGACTACGGAATTATTCGTCCGAGGAACTACGGTCAGAGCAACTCCGAGGGGCGATCGCCCCCCCAAGTCGGTGAACTACCGCTATTGAATCAGAGATTGCAATAGCGGCTTCCTACCCAACAGATTGCCCAACC
>CAZXWM010000168.1:0-8471 GCA_964644215.1 uncultured Phormidium sp. | reverse complement strand
GACGCGCCATTGAGTTGAGTTTTTGGGCAAACGGAAATTCCTCAGCCAACCGCTTACACAGTTTGTTGAGGTCATGCTTACCAACCTTCTCGTTGTCCATCGAGTAGCGAAGCGCCTTGTTCCGCTATTGGGGAGTGGCTGTTGTGGTTGGGGTCTGAGCTGGACTATTATCTTTTTGAGGGGGTTTGGGGGAGCTATAAGACCCACGCCGTACCCTTAGACATCTCTCAGGGTCGGCGTTGGGATACATGGACTCCCCCAGTTAAGTGGACGAGTCCCGTCCACTTAACATTTAATGTTGCACGATTGTCCAGTAAATCCATTATAATAGACGGATGTTGACAATCACTCACCGCTACCGCATCTATCCAAGCGCCACTCAAGAGCAACAACTCATTGAGTGGATGGAAATCTGTCGAGGAGCGTATAACTACGCGCTTCGAGAAATTAAAGATTGGTGCAATAGTCGTAAGTGTTTGGTAAATAGATGCTCCTTGGAAAAGGAATACATCCTCCCGGCTGGTCTGAAGTTTCCCGGCGAAATTCAACAACTCAACCACTTGCCCCGAGCCAAAAAGAAATTTCCCAAATTGGGCAAAGTCCCTTCTCAGGTTCTTCAGCAAGCTATCAAGCAGCTGCACCAAGGTTGGAAATACTTTCAGAAACGAGGATTTGGTTTTCCACGCTTCAAGAAGTATGGGCAGTTTAAGTCGTTGCTGTTTCCTCAATTCAAGGAAAATCCGATAACGAACTTGTGCGTTAAACTGCCTAAAATTGGCGCGATTCCAATTAACCTGCATCGCCCTATCCCCAACGGATTTATGGTCAAGCAGGTGCGGATATTGAGGAAAGCCAACTATTGGTATGCATCTATCTCCTTGCAATGTGATGTCACGGTTCCCGACCCGACTCCTCACGGTCATCCTATTGGGGTAGATATTGGGTTGGAAAAGTTTTTGGCAACCAGTGACGGTGTTCTCGTCAAACCTCCGAAGTTTTTTAAGACTCTGCAAGGCAAGCTGAAATTGCTGCAACGCAGGCTTTCTAGAAAACAGAAAAGGTCGAAAAACACCGAAAAACAACGTCTTAAAGTGGCTCGGCTTCACCACCCAATTGAGAACGCTAGAAAAGACTTTCACTTTAAACAAGCCCATACGCTTTGTGATGCCGGAGATATGGTCTTTATGGAAGACATCGACTACCGTATTAGTGCTAAGGGGATGTTGGGAAAACACATGCTTGATGCTGGGTTTGGGCAATTTAGAACCCTGGTTAAGTACGTGTGTTGGAAGAGGGGCAAGTTCTTCGCTGAAGTTGACGCTCGGGGAACTTCTCAACACTGTCCTGAATGTGGTGGGTACGTCAAAAAAGACCTGAGTGTAAGAATCCATGATTGTCCACATTGTGGATATAAAACTGATAGAGATGTAGCTGCGGGTCAAACGATTAGAAATCGCGGCATCAAGCTAATTAGTACCGTTGGACAGACGGGAATGGAAACTGCCTGTGCAGACGGGCTACCGGGGGTTGGGTTTCCCCAACCTAGGCAAGTGTCGCAACCCCGAAAGGGAAAAACCAGGAAACCTAAGAAGTGATTCTTGGGAAGCCCACACTGTAATCTCCGATTCAGTGTGGGAGGATGTCACATGGGCTATATGAGCGGGCGATCGCCTACCTGATTTCACTCATGTTTGTATCTTTGCTATTAATGGCTTCGCTAAGTTGGACTCGGGTTGCTGAGTTGGCGGTGCAGGGAGGGGTTCTGACTCAACGTATTGGGGAGGGGGTGGGGGAAACTTGTCGTCGGGTGGCGATCGCCACTGATGAGACATTATATCTGTATCCTCGTCCGGTGATGACGGGGGATGGGGAGTCTCGGGGAGAGACGGCGATTGTGGGGGTGTTCTCGGATGAACAAATCCAGTTGCTACGAGCCAATGTTCCCGGTGTCGATGGGGATGAACGATTTTGGCATGAGATTGTCGATAGTATTGGCAATCGGGGCTATATTTTGGCGTTTGATCCCCAAACGGGCCAATCGACGTTACGCTTTTGTCCTTAGCCGCGACGGCCGCTGAGATAGGCTTGTGTGAGGGGGTGACTGGGTTGGCTGAAGAGGCGTTCACTTGGACCGACTTCAATCAATTGTCCGGCCCCATCTACCCACCAGAATACGGCTAGGCGATCCGCGAGGCGACGGGCTTGGGCGAGGTTATGGGTGACAATGGCCACGGTGTATTGTCCTCTCAGGCAGGCGATCGCGGTTTCGACGGTTTCGCTAGCGATGGGATCGAGGGCGCTACAGGGTTCGTCGAGGAGGAGAATTTGGGGTTTGAGGGCCAGGGTTCGGGCGAGGCATAATCGCTGTTGTTGCCCGCCAGAGAGGGCTTGGGCGGGGCTGTTGAGGCGGTCTTTCACTTCATCCCAAAGTCCGGCGTCTCGTAGGGCTGCTTCGATGAGATGATCCCGTTCTTGACGATGGCGAACTCCATGTTCACGTAGGGGAAAGGCCAGGTTTTGGTAAATGGAGAGGGGAAAGGGGGTGGGTTTTTGGAACACCATACCAATTTTACGACGTAGGCGGGTGGGGGCGACGGTTTGAATGTCACAGTCGGGGCGATCGCAGATGGGATCGCAGTCTTGCAAGTGAACCGTTCCTGAAAGATGGCTATTGGGGATGAGTTCGTTGAGGCGATTGAGACAAGTGAGGAAACTACTTTTGCCACAACCGGAGGGGCCGACAATGGCTAGAATTGCCCCGGAGGAAATGGAGAGGCTAATATCCCGAAATGCGGGTTTGTCGCCATAAGTCAGGGTTAAGGATTTTGTGTAAAGTCTCGGAGGTGGTACATCTTTGTATTTCTCAAATTGAGTGGCTTGATTATTGAATCTAAATGTGTTTTTTGCTGCTTCGAGAACGTTAAACATTTTGATTTATACAGAATTCAGTTTTGAAAACCCCGCTTTGTGCGGATGCCCTATGACACCTTCCTCCCCTCCTCCCTCACAGTGTCATGGCTGAAGCCAAGTCACGAGGAACGAACATTAACCATTGAAGTTACGGCCATAACAAGACTGTTGATAATGATCAATAATCCCACTAAGACTAGAGCCGTGGCGGAGGCAGATGCTTCGCCACCGGGGATATTCAGGGCTAAATCATAGATATGAATTGAGAGCGATCGCCCAGAATCCCAAATTGAATTGGGCATCCGGGTGACATAGCCACTGGTAAAAATTAGGGCGGCAGTTTCAGCCATGGCTCGTCCTAATCCGAGGAGAACTCCAACGGATAATCCGGGCAGGGCCACGGGCAAAATAACCACCCCTAATAGGGCTGTTTTGGAGAGTCCTAATCCAGCCCCAACCTGGCGATAGGATTTAGGAACGGTTTGTAGGGCGTCTTGGCTGGTGCGAACGGTAATGGGTAGAATCATACAGGCCAGAGTCAGTCCCCCTGAGAGAATGGAAAAGCCAAATCCGAGGGCTTGGGAAAACACCGCATTGCCGAATAACCCAAAGACAATTGAAGGCATGGCGGCGAGGATGTCTAAACTGACGTTGATGCTACGTTCAAGATTGGGATGCGATCGGGCAAATTCCGTCAACCAGAGGGCGGTTCCCAATCCCAGGGGTAAGGCGACAGCTAAACTAATGCCCACAATCCAGGTGGTGGATAGCAAGATGGGTAAAATGCCACCGCGACGGCCCGCATCTTCGGGAACGCGGCTGATAAAGGCCCAACTGAGATGGGGGAGTCCCTGTTTAACGATATCCCAAAGAAGCCAAGCTAATAGGGCCAAGATGAGGGCGAAGGTTCCCCAGACGAGAATGGCGATGAGGACATCGACGAGATCCCGAGGCGGCTGTGAGGCGTCTTGTGCAAACGGTTTAACGGCCATGACGTAGGGCCTCCCGGTGACGGGCGATCGCCAGCATTATCATAAATCCGGCTATGATCAGAGTCAGTAAGAGGCCAGTGACAAATAGGGCGCCTCGATGGGTATCGGTAGCATAGGCCATTTCTAGGGCAATGTTAGCGGTGAGGGTTCGCATCGAGTCGAAGAGACTTTGGGGAATTTGCACAACATTCCCCGATACCATCAAGACGGCCATGGTCTCACCAATCGCCCGTCCAGCCCCTAAGACAATGCCCATGAAGATGCCGGAGGTGGCTGAGGGTAAGACTACCCCCCGCAGGGTTGCCCAACGTCCTAAGCCCAAGGAGGCGGCGGTATGGCGATCGCTGAGGGGGACTTGAGCTACAGCACTATCGGCCACGAGGGCAATGGTGGGCAGAATCATCAGGGCCAGAATCAGTGAACCGGCCAGCAAACTGGCCCCTGGGGGTTGCCAATGATTAATGAGCGGGACGAGGGTGACGAGGCCCCAAAAGCCAAAGACGACGGAAGGAATCCCGGCTAAGAGTTGTAGAACCCGTCGATGGAAGTTGGCCAGCCAAGGAGGGGCATAGTCATTGCAAAACAGGGCTGAGGCAATGCCTAGGGGGACGGAGAGTAGCACAGAAATCAAGGTCACGAGGAGGGAGCCAATTAGCAAGGCAAGGACTCCATAGTGGCCGTTTAGGGGCTGCCAGCGAGGGTGGGAGAGAAACTGCCAGAGGCTAATCTGGTTGAGGAGGGGTAGGGATTCTTGAATCAGAAACAGAATCATGCCCAGGAGAACTAGCCCGGAGATGATGGCAAGGGTTTGGGTGATCGCCCCGGTCAGCCTGTCACCACTCCAGTTCGGTGGAGAGATGGATTCACTCAGCCGGAACAACGTTTTGGGCTTCGATGAGATCATGGACAGCATCAGATTGAGCGAAGTCGATCAAGGCTTGGGCGGCGTCGGAGGGATTGTCTGAGGTGATGAGGGAGAGCGATCGCACTAAAGGAAAAGTGCCATTCGCCACGTTTTCTGAGGAAGGAGCTACCCCTTGAATGGGGAGAAGGCGGATCGGTTCTCCTTGACTGACGCCAGCTTGGGCGGTACCGATGGAAATATAGCCAATGGCTTGTGGATTCCCGGCGACGGTTTTCAGCCCCTGGGTGTTGTCACCAATGACAATGTCAGCGTCAATCTCCCCGGCATCGAGATCGAAGTAGTCCAGGAAGACATCGAGAGTGGCCCGGCCATCGGCTTTGTTAACCACGACAATGGAGGCATCCTCACCGCCAACCTCTTGCCAGTTAGCAATTTTGCCAGTGTAAATGTCTACAAGTTCGGTATCCATTAGGGATGTCACGGGATTCGCGTCATGCAAAATGACAGTGATGCCATCGCGGGCGATGATATGAGCGGTTAAGTCCTGCTCATCAGCGGTTAAGTCTCGCGAGGTCATGCCGATATCGGCAACCCCCGAGCGAGCATCGGCAATTCCCCGTGAAGACCCCCCAGTTTGCACATCGACTTGTAGATCAGACTGTTGAGACTCGTAGCGTTGCCCAATTTCACTGGCCAGGGGGGCGACGCTACTCGACCCAGTTAAGATTAAGGTTTCGCTGGTGTTGGAGGGGGTGCAGCTCACCAAGAGGCCCGTTAATGTACCTCGTAGCATCCGTTTGAAGAGCGTCTGGAATAGATGTTGCTGACGAACAGATGCAATGGATGTGTTCAAGGGGGACATACGCTAAAGAGAAAATGAGGCAAACACAAATTTGACCTGGCAGGAGTACGTCTGAGTCATGACAATGGATTGAATTGGCCACCTGGGAAAACCGATTCTGCTGAAAGTGTCGTATAAAATATGTAGAGGCTTTTAGCACTTCGATTCAGACCTGAGATTTCAGTGAGGAGAACAATATCCACTATGACCCCACGGCGAACTGTTTACGATCTTCCTAAATGGCTCGGTGTCATCGCATCGGGTGCCGCAGCCATGGTCTTCCTCAGTCCGGGGATGGCGATCGCCCAGGAGCAGATGGCCTATCGTCTGCGGGTGAATCCAAATCTTCAGGTTCCCCCCATCGGCGAACCGGGAGACTTTTTACCCGGTGGCGATGCAGTCCCTTCTGAACCTCCCAGTGATCCTGACGCTCAACCCGATCGCATTGGTAAGCCTGACTCACGGATTGAACTGCGGTTGAGTGAACGTCGAGTCTATCTGTATGAAGACGATGAAGTCGTTGCTAGTTATCCTGTGGCCGTGGGGAAACCCGGTTGGGAAACCCCGGTTGGTGAGTTTCAAGTCACCAATATGGCTCTAGATCCGGTTTGGGAAAATCCCTGGACGGGTGAGTTGGTTCCCCCTGGACCGAATAGTCCCATTGGCCCGGCGGTGATTGTCTTCTATGAAGGTAGCGATTGGATTGCCTTTCATGGAACTCCCAATGAGGAGTTAATTGGCCAGGCGGTGTCTCACGGCTGTGTGCGGATGCGCAATGATGACATTCTGGCGATGTATGAACAGGTGAATCCTGGAACCCCGGTGGTTGTGGCTCAATAGGGAACACCCGAACACCCGAACACCCGAACAATCGAACAATTGAGTGACCTGTTGCTTGCTCTGTTAAGGATTGTCTACCCCGAGGTCTTAGCTTCGGGGTTTTTGTGTCTGGGGAGAGTTTCCCCCTCGTCAATGGCCGCGAGAAGCAGCCAGCCGAGGGTGTTAATGCGGGCATCGAAGAGGGTAACGTCGATGAGATGAAAGAGGGTTGTGGCGGCAAAGGCTAGTAACAGGGTTAGGGAAATGAGATTGTTCTGAGATCTTAATGGCTCGAGGGGGTTGAGGTGGTTGACACCGCGATAACACACCCAGCCTACGTTGAGATAGAGGAGAAGGGTGGCGGGGATGCCGGTTTCCGCTAAGAGCATTAGGGGTAGGTTATGGGGATGGCCCAGCCAGAATCCAGTCTGGTCTTGGTAGAGGTGGGAAAAGTGACGCAGTCCCCAACCCCAGAGGGGGCGATCGCGGCTTAAGTCCCAGGCAAATTGCCATTGGCTAATGCGTAGGGTTTCGATGGGGCGATTGGGGTAGAGGTCATCGTTGAGACGAGCCCAGATGGCTCTAGGAACGAGTTGCTGTAGGGGGGATTGTAGGGGAGTTGGAGCAAAGGCGGCCCCAAGGATGAGGGTAGCCATGGCCCCAACGGCGGCAATTAGCCAATGCCAGCCTAGAAGTACGGCGTAGGTGAGGGCGATGGCGATGGCAACGGCCCAACCATTGCGGGATGAGGTGGCGAATAAGACCAGGCTGTTGGCCAGGACTAACCCTCCCCAGCCCCAGATGGGCCAGGCCCAGGGATGATGGGAGGGACGGGTTCGCCAGGCTTGAATGGTGAGTCCGACGCTGAGGGTCCAGGCGATGACGCTAAAGTTGGCTAGGGGGTTGGCATAGCCGAAAACCGACGACATACGACCTGGGGGGGTTCCACCGGCTTGGAGTTGCCAAGAAATCAGCCAACCCCAGTCGATGGGGCCATGCCAACCGAGGTATTGTTGGCCCAGGCCAATGAGGGCTACGGGCAGGGAGGAGAGGGCGATCGCCTCGGCCAGTTGTTGCCGTTGCTGGGGCTGCTGAATCAGGGAACGACTGGCGATAAAGATGGCGATGAAGGGCAAGAGATTGGCTAAGCCGAGGAGGGCGGTGCTGATATCTTGGGCCTGTAGGGCTGAGAGTAGGAGTAATAGGGAGAGTAGGGCAAAACTCCAGGTGAGAGGCTGTTGTAGGTGCGATCGCCCCAATCGCCACCAAGACCAGCTACAAACGGTGATGATAGCGAGTCCTCCCAATAGGGGACTTAAGGGAAGCACTAACACTCCTGCGCAGATCAGCCGCCAAGGAATGCTGTTTTGTTGATCGAGTCCCATGGCCATGCTTGAACGTTAAAAGTTGTCTTTTCGTCCCCGCAATCGGGCAAAGGTTTGTACGTCATCGTGACTTTGAACAGTTTGTTGTAGGCTGGGATGGTCCCAACGGAGAAAGGGATTGGTTTGTTTTTCTAGGCCGATGAGGGAGGGGACGGTGGCTTCGTGACGCGATCGCGCCTCTTTAACGTCTGCGAATCGTTGCTGAAGGATGGGATTCTCGGCATCAACGGTTAGGGCAAATTTGAGATTGTTGAGGGTATATTCATGGGCACACCAGATACGGGTGTTGTCGGGAAGATTCCGCAATTTTCCGAGGGAGGTGACCATTTGGGCTGGGGTTCCTTCAAAGAGTCGCCCACAACCGCCGACAAAGAGGGTATCGCCACAAAAGAGTTCGCCGCTGTCTGCGGGATGGCTGGGGGGGAAGTAATAGGCGATATGACCGCGAGTATGGCCGGGAACGAAATAGACTTGGGCTTCTCGTCCGGCGAAGCTGACGCGATCGCCTTCTTCTAGGAAGACGGACTGGCCTGGGATGCGCCCTTTATCTTCTCGTCCACCATAGATGGTCAGGTCGGGGAAGGCCTGTTGCAGGGATGGGTTCCCGCCGACATGATCGGCATGGTGATGGGTGTTGAAGATGGTGGTGAGGGTTGCGT
>CAZXWM010000167.1:0-8626 GCA_964644215.1 uncultured Phormidium sp. | reverse complement strand
AAACTTGGTCATCCATCAGGCGGATGTGGGCGTTCTGCTGTCAGGAGTAGGCTGCACTTCGGGATACGAGACTCGTCTTCAGTCCTTTTATGAAGGGTTACAGGCGTTTGCTGGGGGAGTGATGGCCCAAAACCTGACGACTCATTTGCTGAGCCTTGAGGATGTTTTTGCTGAAACCGAGGCGTTTGCAATGGCCCAGCGGGATTTGCCAGATTTGCGAGATTTGAGGGATGAGAATTGGTCGTCGCGGGGGTAGATAAACCTCGACGACCTCTGTCGAATATCAGACACCGAGTTTCTGTGGGAAACTCGGTGTTTTAGTATTTCCACTCCCTTACCTCTGGATTAGCTGTCCGAGTTAGAACTCTTTTTCGAGGTGGTTTTGCGTTTACTGGTGGAGGATTTCTTCGAGGTGGTTTTGCGTTTACTGGTTGAAGATTTGCGGGACGACGACTTGCGAGATGACGACTTGGCTGCAATTAACTCGACTGCCCGTTCTAAGGTTAACTCCTCGGCTGACTCTCCATCGGGAATGGAGACGTTCTTGCGTTTGTACTTGATATAGGGGCCATAGGGACCATCGTAGATGTTCACCGGGTCTTTGTCGGTGGGATGGTCTCCTAACTCCCGCAAGGGCTTTTTCTGGCTACCTCGACGACCGCGACCCCGTTTGGGTTCGGCTAACATCTCTAAGGCCCGGTCTAGGGTGATGGTTAAGACATCATCATCAGACGAGGCTTTAATGGAGCGATAGTCATCTTTGCCATCTTCGCCTCCCTTTTTGTGGACAACATAGGGACCAAAACGACCTAAACCCGCTTGGACTTTGTTGCCGGTTTCGGGATGGACTCCCAACAGCCGGGGGAGGGACAATAAACCAACGGCGGTGTCTAAGGTGATGGTTTCAGGGGTTAGACCTTTGGGGAGGGAGGCTCGTTTCGGTTTGGGGTTTTCGTCGCTGACTTCTCCGAGTTGGACGTAGGGACCGTAACTGCCAATCAGGATGTAAATTGGTTCCCCGCTATCGGGGTGCATTCCTAGTTTGTCGGGACCTTCGGTTTTTTGCCGTAACAAGACGTCGACTTGTTCGGAGTCTAAGTCGGAGGGGGTGAGGTTCTGGGGAATGGAGGCGGTGATGGTTTCGCCGTCTTTCTCGGTTTCGAGATAGGGGCCAAATTTACCGATACGGACTTTCACCGGTAGATTTTCCAAAACGATGGTTTTGGCTTCGGTGGGTTCGATTTGGTCTTCCTGTTGCCGAACTTGGGTGTCGAGGCCTTTGTCGCCGGAGTAAAACTCGCGTAAATAGGGAATCCACTCTACGTCTCCGGTGGAGATGCGATCGAGGTTGGCTTCCATTTTGGCGGTGAACTGTAGGTCGACTAGGTCGGGAAAGTGGTTTTCTAGGAGGCTACAGACGGCGAAGGCGGTAAAGCTGGGAACGAGGGCGTTGTTGCTCATCTGGGCATAGCCGCGATCGATAATGGTACCGATGATGCTGGCGTAGGTACTCGGCCGCCCAATCCCTTCACTTTCGAGGGTTTTGACGAGAGAGGCTTCGGTGAATCGGGCGGGGGGTTGGGTTTCGTGGCCGACGGCTTCGAGGTCTTGGCAGTCGGGGCGATCGCCCACGGCCAAAGCCGGTAAAATAGCCTCACGGTTCTCTAGGGCCGCATCGGGGTCATCTGAGCCTTCGACGTAGGCGCGGAAGAAGCCGGGAAAGTCAATCCGCTTACCGTTGGCCCGGAAGAGGGCATTCTCAACGCTTAAATCGACGGAGAGGGAGGTTTGGCGAGCCTCGGCCATCTGGGAGGCGACGGTGCGTTTCCAGATTAGGTCATACAGGGCCAGTTCTCGGTCTTTGAGTCCGGTTTCGCGGGGAGTCCGAAAGCGATTTCCGGCGGGACGGATGGCTTCGTGGGCTTCTTGAGCGCCTTTGCTTTTGGTGGCATATTGCCGGGGTTTGGGGCTGAGATAGTCTGGACCGTACATTTCGGTGACGCATTCGCGGGCGGCGGCGATCGCCTGCTCTGATAAATGCACCGAGTCGGTCCGCATATAGGTAATGTAACCGTTTTCATAGAGACTTTGGGCCACGCGCATGGTATCGCGGGCTGACAGCCGTAGTTTGCGGTTGGCTTCTTGTTGCAGCGTCGAGGTGGTGAAAGGCGGCGCGGGTTTGCGGCGGGAACTGCGCTCTTCAAAGTTAGTCACGCTCCAGGGTTTCCCCAACAGACGCTCTTTGAGAGCATTGGCCTCTGACTCGTTGAGCCGTTGCACGTTGCGGCCAGCCTTGATTTGCCCGCTGTTTTCGTCGAAGTCACTCCCTGTCGCGACCTTGGTTCCATCGAGGCTAATCAGTTTGGCATCGAAGGGGGTTTTATCTTTGCTGAGATGGGCTTTTAAGTCCCAGTAAGACCCCATACGGAAGGCTCGCCGCTCTCGTTCGCGCATGACAATGAGCCGCACGGCTACGGACTGAACCCGGCCGGCGGAGAGTTTGGGGGCGATTTTCTTCCAGAGGAGGGGGGAGAGGGTATAGCCGACGAGGCGATCGAGAATGCGTCGGGTTTCTTGGGCGTGGACGAGCTGCTCGTTGAGTTCTCGGCAGTTATGGAGGGCGCTTTGAATCGCCTCTTCGGTGATTTCATGAAAGACCATGCGCTTGGTGGGCACTTTGGGCTTGAGGACTTGCAGCAAGTGCCAACTAATGCTTTCTCCTTCGCGGTCTTCGTCGGTGGCCAAGACCAGTTCTGTAGCGCTCTTCAGGGCATCTTTGAGGGTCTTGACGACTTTTTTCTTATCTTTGGGGACGACGTAAATCGGCTCGAAGTCTGCCTCGACGTTTACGCCCAGTTGTGACCATTTCTCTTTTTTGACGGCGGCCGGAATTTCGCTGGCAGATTGGGGCAGATCGCGAATATGTCCCATGGAGGCTTCGACCTGGTAGTCGTTAGGGAGATATTTGCGGATGGTGCGCGCTTTGGTGGGGGATTCGACGATGACCAGGGTTGACATGGAGGTTCTAGTTCGACCAGTGACGTTAGCGTGACTCGGCAGGGTTGAGGAGATCTCAATCCTAGGGGGCTTTGATCTCAACCATATATCCGATTGTTGGTAATCGACAATCGATAGGGGGCAAAATTGTTCTGTTTCTGAGGTAAACTGGCTAGGGAGGATAAGGCGCAAAAGCTTTATGGAAGCGGGATTGCCGGAATCTCATGGCTGATGTCGAAATCTATACTCTGTTTGGACTGGGTTGGAGAGAACCGGTTGGGGATGCACCTAGAGCTTGTCGGGCCGGCTATGTCGAGAGACTAATAACCGCTGATAAAGGGGATGATTAGCTTTTCTGGTGGCTTGGGGCGATCGCCACCGGGCAAAGACTATGTATCATAGGGTAAAGAGTCCTTTACAAAAATGCTTAAGCGATTCTAAACTCATAGCCAAAACCTATTTAACCATGGGCTTTCTGCGCGTGAGCCGGAATTGTCCGTTTCATTGGATTCCCTCAAACGAGAATGGGTCTTAGAGGCAGGTGAGTCGCGATCGCCTATTCTAATCTAAGTGGGGACTCCCCCGCCAAATCATTCCAATGTGTTGTCAAATACGAGATTTTAGTAATGAGTACCACTGAACAACCCGCCGATAAGTCCACAACCCGCAGCAGTGGCGCGAAAACTCGGACTACGAAAACTCGTAGTGCCAGTTCGAGCAAGGCTGAGGAGACCAAAAATCAGACCGAACAAGAGCAAGCCTCGGCTCTGGCCGTTCAGGGGGGAGAAGCTCGCAAGGCCCTTGATCTCAAACCTGCGGATTATCTTCCCGGAAATCGTCCCGTGGGCATCAGTCACCGGGAAATCGTCGATACGTTTTCAGCCGTGGGCGGCTTACGTCCCATTTTTTCCAATGATGTTGATTTTACGCAGACCATGAAAGCCTCCGGTGTTCGTCCGATTTCCGCCAGCACCCTGGCCATCAGCGAAACCTATAACACCATGGGTAATCGTCCGGTGTCCGTCAGCAACATGAAAATCAGTTCTACTATCCAGTCTTCGGGGGTGCGCCCGGTGTCAGCGAGTACCCTGGCTATTAGCGACACGGTGACGATTATGGGTAATCGCCCTGTCGCCGCCAACGCAACGGCGGATATTGACTCGCTCATGGGCTATCTCGATTAGGCTATTGACCCATTTGTCGTTTTAACTGATTCAACTCGTCTTCAGTTTCCCAATCGCTAAAGACTTGTTCTAGGGGATCTGCGGTCGGTTTTTGAAAGCGGGTGTTGCTGCTGGGATTGTCCCAACTCGGCACCCGTTCTTGGTTGCTAAATTGAGCTTGTTCGGCACGCAGTTGGGCCGCTTTGGCGTGAACTTCTTGGCGACGAGATTGGATATTTTGTTTTAAGGTTTTGGCCTGTTCAAGCCGATCTTGAACCCCGAGGCGTTGTCCCCAGAGTTGGTTACCGCGCCGCAGTAGCAGGGCTTCTCGCTCTTGGGCAGGTTTAACGAGATCGTCACGTCCGGCGGCCTGGGCTTTTTGGATACGAATATGCCAGCGTTGGATATCTTGGGCGGTGTCTAGGATATCGGCTTCTAGGCGTTCTTCTTGAGTTTGCAAACTGGCAATTAAACGCAGGGTATCCTCTTCTTGTTCCCGCAATTGTTCTTCTAACGCTTGCAGTTCCAAGTGGGGATGAGCGGCTAAAAATTCTTCTAAACGAGTTTCTAGAAATTGACTGAAATCTTCAAATAAACCCACGATCGCATCCTCGTTTTATATAGGGAATAGGCAAGAGGCAAGAGGCAAGAGGCAAGAGGGGAAAGACTTAGGGGCCTACCCTTGGCTTCGCCCGCTTGGCTTCGCCCGCTACAAGTGTTGTCCCACATGGAATGTACGGGTTTCACCGTTGCGACGGACTGATACACGATCGCCCCTGACTTCGGATAACGTCCAGCCGCTGTTACCAATAGACTGACCGATATCAATCCAGCGGGGGGAACCATTCACCTCAAACAAGGCGGCCGGCTGTTGGCCTTCACCCCGTTCTAGGGTCCCGACGAGGGCATAAACCTCCTCCGGGGCAGCCGCTGTCCGTTGTTCATCGTCTGACGGCTGAGAGGGGGTGGGTTGTTTCTCCGCCGGGGTTGCGGCAGCGGCGTTAGGTGGGGAACTCGGGGCTGCTTCGGCAATCTCGGGCAGTTGAGGGACTCGCACTGCGGTTTCATCCCCTTCATTCTCCGGTTCACTGTCTGCTGCGGGGGTGTCCTCTGTCTCCTCACTGAGAAGATTGGGGAGAGGAACTTGGGTTAGGGATTGACGTTCTAGGGCGTTGGCGATGCGGGTTAGAGATTGGGCGACGGCGCTGGGGGATGTGGAGTCAACGGGAATGTTGAGGGTTCCCTCTGAGGGGGCGCTGGGGACCGATGACTCGGGTAGAGGGGGCAAGGCGGGACGGTTTTCGATGCGATCGAGGGCTTGGCCCATGTAGGCGATAAACTCTTCGTCGCTGGCTGTGCCTGGATTCTCCAGAACGGGGGCGGTGGTGGTGCTGCTGCTGGTTTGCGGGGGTTGTTCACTCACGCCTTGACGGAAATAGCCGCGATTGAATAGCCATAAGCCTAAGACGACGGCGAGAGAGACAAACGCGCCGCCGAGGAGAAGGCGATCGAACCAGACTAAGCTTTTATCTTCAGCCCGTTTTCCCTGAGAGTTAATCGCCACCTCGACGGAGGGAGAGTCCACCGCTGGGGGTTGCATGGCCGGGGCCACGAGGGGCTGCACGACGATTGGCGGAACTTGTAGGGGTTTGAGGGCGATGGGTTTGTGGTTGGCGGGTTCTTGGGGCAGTTCTTGGCTGCGATCGAGCATCTGATCGACATCTCGGAACACCTCATTTAAGAGGCGATCGGCATCGGCTTGACCGTGGGGGTTGATGGGGCGATCGCGTTGGTCGGTTGGCATAGACATGGGGCGGTTGTCCGACATGACGGTATTCTCGAAAGTCGATCAGTTAAGGTCTTCACCAAATTATAAAGCATCGTTTCTCTAGGGGAACACCCCAGGGGGGCGATCGCCGGCAATTCCCCAGCCAATCCTGAGCGGCTGAGGGCGGGGACTGGGATACACTGGGGAAGGTGTCGTGTTGGGTTCTATGGTTTGGCAACCGGGTACGAAAATTTTTGGCGATCGCTACACAGTCGCAAAGCGTCTCAAAACGGGCGGTTTTGGCATCACCTACCTCGTCAACGGCCCGAGGGGTCGGCAGTGGGTACTGAAAACCCTCAAGGATGAGGTGATGACCGAGGCGGAGTATATCCCCTACCGGGATAAGTTTCTGCGGGACTTTGACCGGGAAACGGCGAAAATCGCCATCTGTCGCCATCGCCACATTGTCCAGGTGGTGAATCATTTCATCCATGAGGGGCTGCCCTGTATGGTGATGGAGTATGTTCAGGGGCAGGATTTAGCGGAACGGGTGATGCGCGGGGGAGCCTTACCGGAGGCGGTGGCCTTGCGCTATATCCGGGAGGTGGGGGAGGCGTTGATGGTGATGCACGAGAAGGGATTGCTGCATCGGGATATTAAGCCCCAGAACATTATGGTGCGCTTGCCGGCCGATGAAGCGGTGCTGATTGATTTCGGCATTGCGCGGGAGTTTATCCCCAACTTGACTCAAACCCATACGGTCGCCTATACCCCCTGTTTTGCGCCGATTGAGCAGTATGACGAGCAGGAACATCGGGGAGAATTTACCGATGTCTATGCGTTGGCGGCGACCCTGTACTATCTGCTGACGGGAAAATTGCCACCCATTGCGACGATGCGGGTGCGGAGAGACCGCCTGGCTATTCCTAAGCATTGGTCGCCCGAACTAGGCAACGCGATTCAGCAGGGGATGGCGATCGAACCCGACGATCGAACGCAAACCGTGGCGGACTGGTTGGCACTTTTGCCGAGTAGTGGCGGGGGTTTACCGTCATTCACGTTTGAGACAGTGCGGGTCAATGACCGGGGGCAGATTCTTAAAACAATCCCCGGTCAGGCACGTTACTATCCCCAGGATTTGGGTCAAGGGGTGCAGTTGGACATGGTGCAACTCCTCGGTGGTAGGTTTTTGATGGGGACAGAGGAGTCCGAAATTGAGCGGTTGTGTAAAAAGTACAAGGGAGACTGGTTTAGGTGGGAAAGCCCCCAGCATTCGGTGCAGGTTTCACCCTTTTTGATGGGCAAAACCCCCGTCACCCAAGACCAATGGCGGGTTGTGGTGACGCAAGTGGGCAAAATTGTCCGAGACTTGAACCCCGACCCATCTGAGTTCAAAGGCGGGAATCGTCCCGTTGAAAAGGTGTCTTGGTCTGATGCGGTGGAGTGGTGTGCTCGCTTGAGCAAGCTAACGGGTCAAGAATATCGCCTCCCCAGCGAGGCAGAATGGGAATATGCCTGTCGTGGCGGAACTACCACTGCTTTTGCCTTTGGTGAGACGATCACGCCAGATTTAGCGAACTATGACGGAAACTACAGCTTTGGCAACGCAGCCAAGGGACAATATCGAGAAGAAACCACCCCAGTAACGAGCTTTCCCGCCAATGGCTTTGGCTTGTATGATTGTCATGGCAATGTTTACGAGTGGTGTTTCGATCCCGCACATGACAATTATCAGGGTGCGCCTGGGGATGGTAGAGTATGGGATGAGAATGTGAATGATAATCGTTACCAAAAACCTTCAGCAAATCTTCAGGTTTTATTGAAGGAAAGCGATAAAAGATACGTGCTGCGTGGCGGTTCTTGGCTCAACAACCCGATGTTCTGCCGTTGCGCTGACCGCGACCGCAGCTCGCGCGTCATCCTCAGCAACGGCATTGGGTTTCGCGTCTGTCTGGTGGGCGCAGGACTCTTCTAGCCCTTTGCTCTTTAGCCCTTTTGCCCTTTGCTCTTTTTTCCCTTTACACTTTTAAAAGCGACCGCAGGGAGCTTTTTTTATTTTTTTTTCATGAAAGAACTACCGATTATCCAGAAAACCTATGACCTAATTCAGTGGTATGTCCCCATTTTGAGCCGATTGCCCAAAACTCATAAATTCACCCTTGGGGATCGGATTATTTCTAACCTCTATGATATTTTCTTTCCTCGTTGCTTGGCTCTGCCAAGTAACGCCCTCCCAGAGGCTCCGCCTCCCTCCCCCCAACAGGCGGCAGAGCCGCCCAACCCCCATGCCATGGCAGAGCCACGGCACGAGAGATAAAGGGTGCTTCTGGTAGGGGATAGAGGGAAGTGCAAACAACCCGGTTTCTAGGGCTGCACCCAGAGCCAATACCATGACAGAGACATGGCACAAGAGCTAAAATTGTAAGATCACATCGCAAGGACTAACTATGATTTCCCCTCAACTATTAAAGCTTGAACAATCTATCCATCACTTATCCTTAGAAGATAAACTTTGGCTGCTCGATAAAATCTTTGAGCAAGTGCGAGACACGGCTACCCATCAACAGGAAAAAGACCTGCAACATCTCAAATATGATGATCAAGTACAGCCCATTTGGGAAATTGCCGTAGAAATTGGGGCAAAAATCCCAGATTCTGAATGGGAAAATGTGCCGAGTGACTTGTCAAAAAACTTTGA
>CAZXWM010000166.1:0-8712 GCA_964644215.1 uncultured Phormidium sp. | reverse complement strand
ATCCCCGTAGGGGCACGCCCTTGTGGCTGCCCACTAATTTTCCGCCCCCTGTAGGCAAATCCTGACTCAGAGGGCAGAATAGAAACAAGGATGTCTCTAAGCCAAACATCAAGATTTGTAAAATTTCCGGATTTACAGGAACCTCAGGGGAACAAACACGCCGCCCCGAACGACGCAAGACTACTATAGGGACTATCCTCGTTAACGAGACACACCCCCCGAGGCATCCCGACCGAGTTTCAGACCCATGACGCCGGGAATCTCCCCAAGACTCCCCGCCTCAGCACCCTCCACCCAAAAAAAACCATGCCGATTATCACCGGAACCGATAACCCCGATGTCATCATTGGAACCCTTGGCGACGACACAATCGTCGGCGCAGGCGGCGATGACAGCATCCTGGCTGGCCGGGGTGACAACATTATTTTCGGCAACCGGGGCAACGATATCCTGAGAGCGGGCCGGGGTCGAGATACCCTACTGGGGGGACGAGACAACGACCAACTGTTTGGCAACGAGCAGGACAATATCCTCAGCGGCGACATTGGCGATGATACTCTGTTTGCCGTTGATGGTGAGAATATCCTCTTTGGCAATGATAGTAACGATGTCCTAGTAGGGGGATTGGGGAATGACCTCCTCTATGGGGGCCAAGCGAACGATACGCTCTGGGCCGAACGAGGCAACAATCTCGTCTCAGGAGACCGAGGGGCCGATGTCCTGATTGGGGGAACCGGGGAAAATATCTTTGTTGTCAACATCAATCAGGGTGGCCCCAACATTGAAGATGCCGATCAGATTTTACGCTTCAAAGCCAACGATAAGATTGCTCTCCTCGGGGGACCCGAAGGGCAAACCGTCGATGAGTCAGCCATCAACATTGCCTTTATTCGCCGAGAGGCCAACTCCACTCGGGGCGATTTTGTCCTCAGCAACTTAGCCACTGGGGAGTTTCTGGCGGTGATTCGCAACGTTCGCCGCAGTACCTTGACTAATGAGAGTTTCACGGAAGACTTAACCCTATCGGATACCCCAGACCCCGGGCCACCCCAGCCGCCGGTGGTAGACCCCGAAGATGAACTCCCCCCAGCACCAGACCCAGGGGATACGACGACAGACCCCCAAGAGCCGCCGACGGATGGCCCGGGAACTCCCCCGGTGATTGAGCCGCCGGTGGATGAGGAACCGGGAGAGGGAGAGCCAGGAGACGGTGACGACCCTGGAACGGGGACTGGTGATAACCCCGACGATCCGACGAATAACTCACCCGAAGCTCAAAATAGTACAGGGGAGGTCAATGAAGATGGACCCGCGATTGAAATTGATGTTTTAGCAAATGATAGTGACCCCGATGGGGATTTACTAAAAATCGACTCGTTTCAAAGCGTGACGAGCGGGGTAACCGTGACCATTACGGGAGATCCGCCGGAGGGGTCAGTCGCAGGAAATCAGAAGTTAACCTATGACCCCGGTGCAGCATTCCAATCCCTAAAAACCGGTGAGACCGGTTCTGACACCTTTACCTATGCCATCAGTGATGGCCGAGGGGGAACCGCAACGGCCGAAGTTACCGTGACCATTATTGGGGCCGATGACTCACCCACGAGCCAAGATGACTCGGTGGGGGTTCCCAGTGGAGCATCGTTTAGCTTCTCTGCCGATGATTTTGTCTTTAATGATCCGGATGCGGGAGATGAGTTTAAAGCAATTAAGCTGATTTCTATTCCTGGGGATGGGACGTTAACCTTTGAGGGGACTGCTGTTAGCATCAATGACATTATTCCGGTTGCTGACTTCGGCTCACTGGTATTTACTCAGGGAACCTTAGACATCGGGGATGATACCAGTTTTGATTTTGAAGTTCAGAATACTCGAGATGTTCTAAGTGACGAGTCTTACACCATGACGTTGGACATTGAGGCGAATCCTAATGCTCCTAAAATCGACTTGGATGGGGATGAAGCAACAGGAATTATCGAGGAACTGAATCGAGACTATATCGAAGGAGAGGAGGGGAACATTACTGAACTTTCCTTTGCAGAGGATGTTCGGTTTGACTTGCCTGCTGGGAACTCCCTGTCTGAGGTTGTGGTGACTCTCACTAATGGTATCCAGGATGTAGATGAAGTTCTGAATCTAAGTCCGATTGCTGGGATAAATGTTTCAGGGGATGAAACGACTGAGGTAACTTTGACTAATGGAGGAGCTGCCTCAGTTGCTGATTTTCAAACTCTGTTGCGACAGATTACCTATAAAAATGCTGGTACCGATGCAGATAATCCTACAGAAGGACCGCGTACTGTGACTATCAGTGCCACTGATGATAGTAGTTTGGAAAGTAACCCCTCTACGGTCACCATTGATGTTAAAGCATTTAACGATCCACCTGACATCCATGACAGTGGGGTGTTCGGGGCAGCAACGACAGGCGGATCTTATGATCTACAACAGTTGTTCACCGCCGCACCGTTTAGTGATCCCGATGCCGGAAGTCAGGATGTTGAAGTCACCCTCAGCGTCGAGGCAGATACTGGTGGGGAGTTTAACTACACGGGTTCAACCCTAACAGGAAAATTAGCTGGCCTCAACTCCAATTCTCTGACCATCACCGCGCCGATTTCTGAAATTAACACAGCGATCGCCAATGGTAATCTGGCATATACCCCAAGTGTTACGTCTGACTTTGACCTGTTGGTAGAAATCGATGATGACGGGAAAAGTGGCAGTGCGGGATATGATGATGCGCAGCAAGCTGATAAAACATTCACAATTCCTATCCAAAACCTCGCTGGGATTAGTGAGATGACGATTACTGTGATTGGTTTTGGTGGGGCTGATGGCAGAGAAGTTGTACTTCCAGCTAGTGCGTTTGTTGCTAGTGGAAAACGTGACAATGTCACCATCACTGAGATCATCAGTGGCCCTGATGGCACTAACATTGAGTTAGGAAATAATGGAATTAGACCAACTGATAGCGGTGAGACTGTAACAGTTCAAGTTCAAAACCTAGCTGATCCCAGCCAACCTGGTGAATTTCAATATACTATCAGCGATAGTGATGGTAATAGTGATACCCAAACGGTCACTGTGACCTACACCGATTCAACGGATGATGGGGAGGATACCGACAATCGGCTACCACCACCTAAAGGAACAGATCCCTCAAGTGGCATCAATATCCTGTATGGACGTGGTGAAATCTCCAATGCTTTAATTGGTGGACCTGGCGATGATTTTCTAGTTGCGCCCCAGAACTCAGATTACCTCTACGGTGGAGCTGGAAATGATACCCTGGTAGGAGGAAATTACCCCTTAGACGAAGGTCCAGCCGATTCAGATGACAACGGTTCTGATAGGTTCGTCTTTGACTACGATGATATTGTTGTTGACGGGCAGGGGTTTGATGTAACTGACCTCAATGCAATCACAAGCCACCCATACTACAACACAATCATGACTTTCAATTGGGGAAATCCAAAAGGATGGGCTACTGACGGCACGGGAACAAATGACGTAATTTGGCTAAACAATTTCAAAGTTGACGGCAATGACTTAGACTTCAACAACCATATTAGCCAGGATGTCAAAACGTTGTTTCCCAGTTCTCCCGATGACTTTTTGAACTCTCCTCCTCCTCCTGGCGATGACGAAAGGATTTTTGGATTTGTTGATTCAGGCGTATTTTACTTATTATACGATGAAAATGGGGATCCCGATGCTGGCCTGGATACATATATCATTGCTCGGTTTACTGGGCAGTCTGACACAGGTCTAGCCGGCGACGTGTTACGGGCCGGAGATTTCAACCTTACTCAGTTTCCAAATATTGATGATCATCTAGACAGTTTAGTCTAGTCCACTAAAAGATAATTTAGTTCCCACTCCCCAACTAAACTATGACTCCAAATACCAGGTGTTCACAGATTTTACCCATCACCCTGAACGTCAATTAAACTCATTCAATGCCCATGCGTCCATGCTAACCCCTCCAGGAGCAGCTAACCCTAAAAGGGGAACCAAGTAACTATGACCTGAATCAGCTATAATCAGGACGACCAAAGTCGTTCTCAATGATTCCATCGGGAACTGCCATGGTGCAACCAAATCTGTTTCGCGCCTATAGCAATGGATGATACGAAAACTCCCTCATGCTTTAGGTTGGATTCATTCGCAATATCCGACATTGTCCGCTGACTGCGAGAGGAATCAGCGAAGGGATTTACACCATCAAAAATTGACAAAACCCCAAAAATATGCTATGTTTCGTCGTCCCTCTTAAAAGTTCCCAAGTCTCCCAATCCTGGCCAACGGTTTCTCAACTCTTCGAGAGAACCGTCAAATCCTTATGTCGCCAAACCAACCCCAACTTTCGAGTCATCGTTGTCTGCAACGAAAAACCAGAGATTAAGTTTCAGCATCCTAACCTAGAGTACATTCAGATAGCCCTACCCCAAGTTCCCACCACAATGGCCGAACGGCGGTTTGACAAAATGCAGAAATTCCTGATTGGAATCCGTCGCGCCAAAGAGATGGGATGTTCCCATATTATGCTGACCGACTCCGATGACTGTGTGAGTCGGTCTCTAGCTGAGTTTGTGGTGAATAACCCTCAAGCCGATGGTTACTTCTTTAAGCAAGGCTATATTTATAAGAATAACCAAAAACGTATTCAAATTGAGAAAAAGCGATTTAATATGTACTGTGGGACCAGTCATATCATCAAGAGTGACTGGTATGACGTCTCAGAAGAAAATTTAGCTCGAATTCCCAACTCTATCAGCACCGACCGGCAACTCCCCCGAGACATTCTCCATTTATACTACCGTCATCGCTATTTTGCAGATGCGTTCAAATCTCAAGGTGCCAATCTTCAACCTTTACCCTTCTTAGGCTCAGTTTATATTCTAGGAAACTCTGAAAACATCTCCACCCTAGACTCGAAAAGGATTCAAAGCCAGACGAAACTATCGCTCCGAGGTCGTTTATCCAAACTCAGGTCTTACCTCTTCTACCGCCCCCGACTCACCCCCGAACTTCGAGACGAATTTGGACTTTACGACATCACCAGTTAATCGTTAATACCCAGTTCCAGAAAAATACCCATACACTCGCGCCGACAACTCGCGAATGAAGCCAGCCGCCTCCTCATCATACTCAGGACGTTCCACCAACGCCACCACCACATAGCGGCGACCATTCACCACATCCACCAACCCCGCATCCGCCAAAACCCCGCGCAAATTCCCCGTCTTATGAGCAATCACTGCCCCAGACCCCAACCCCTGGGGCAATAGCGTATCATTCTCCGTCAGCATCATAATCCGTAACAGCCGGTCCCGACTGGCCATCGACAGCAACTCCCCCCGTTCAATCTGCGCCAACAACCCTGCCAACTCCCGAGGGGTGGTCATATTCGTCCCCTGCAAATCCGGCAACCAATCCCGTACCACCGTTTCCGTCATCCCCCATTGACGAAAGCGGTCATTCAACGCCTCCATCCCCCCCAAACGGTCAATCAACAAATTCGTGGCCGTATTATCACTCTCAACAATCATCAACGTCGCCACCTCCAACGCCGAGAGTTCCAACCCCGGCGCCTCATATTGCAAACTCCCAGACCCCCCCTGAATATGGGACTCCTGCAACTGCAACGGTTCCTCCAAACGCACCCGTCCCCCATCCACCGCCTGGAAGAACGCCACCAAAATAGGAATCTTAATCGTACTGGCCGCCGCCAACGCTCTATCCTGACCAATTTGCACATAATCTCCCGTCGCCACATCCAGCACCATCAGCCCCGGCGTCAGGTCAGGATACTCCGCCAGCAGCCCCTGCAACTCAGTCGTCAAATCCGTCAACTCCCGTCCCAGGGACTGTTGCAACACCCCAGGATTCGCCGCTTCTAGGGACTCTCTCCCCTCCATTGACCCCTCTGGAACCGGAGTCCACAGGGCCATCAACGTCCCCGCCACCGCACTCAAACCAATCCCCGCAATCGCCAACCGCGCCCCATACAGCATCGGCAACAACGGGGCCGGAACCGGCAACCGACGGCGACGACGGCGACGGGGTCCCTGAACTGGCGTTCCCGCCGTTCTTCCTTGACGAGGTGACGGTGGCGGTAAGGGGATTTGTGGCGCTACTAGACGCTGAGGCGGACGACTCAGCCCTCGCTGAGACGGAAACGGCGTCAATCCCTTAGCACTCTCCCCGCGAGTTCGACGGCGGCGGGAAGTTCTCGGTAAATCCAAACGACTCTCCCGTTGCTGGCGACGACTATGAATCGGAGTCACCTTATTATTAACAGGATAATTAACCGAACGATGAACAGGACGAACCTGACCCTGAACTTGTCGGGGCGTAGGAGTTCCTTGAGCTTCCCGTAAGCGATGTCGCCATTGACGGCGACTCCAACTCGTTTGAGACCGTGGCGGTGGCGTGGACATTGGGAAAAGTAAAAAATAAGGGTTTAAAACAGTTTAGTCTGACGAGCTTTTGCCGTCCCGGTCAGGGGCAGAACATTCCCTATAACCTCAGACATGGTTAGCTAGTCAGTCGAAGAGTCTTAGCCAGTTCCCTGAGAACCACTAGCACAAACTCGCTTCGAGGTCAACGATGAGAGCAAATCGACTTATGTTAGGATGAACGCACAATGTACTAGGCCGGTTGAAACCTCTTTTACAACAAATACAACAAAGGAACACATGACGCTACCCAACTTTCTAATTATCGGTGCGGCCAAGTCTGGGACAACCTCATTGTACCGATATTTGGACCAACATCCCGAGATTTACATGAGTTCGAACAAAGAACCCAAGTTTTTTGCCCTAGAGGGCGTCGATTTAGACTCCTTCACCGGTCCGGGAGATGCCTCTTGGCTTAAAAATACCACAATTACAGACCTCAGTGAGTATGAAGAACTCTTTGAAGGAGTCAAGCAAGAAAAAGCCATTGGGGAAGCCTCCACTATTTATCTTTATTCACCCAACTGCCCCAACAGGATTAAACACTATATCCCAAATGCTAAACTAATTGTTATTCTGAGGCAGCCAATCCAACAGGCCTTTTCCATGTTTCTCCATCATCTGCGGAGTGGCTTCTATCAAGAATACCTAGCAGATAATGAACCCGGCTACCTAGAACAGCATTTCTCTGAGGAGTTTCTCAAGTCAAAGGAATTGGCTGAAACCTGGCTTTACCACTGGCACTACAAGGAACTGAGTGCCTATTATACACAACTAAAACGATATTTCGAGGTGTTTGACCCAAGCAATATCAAAGTATTTTTATTTGAAGACTTACAACAAAACCGCCCCAAATTACTTCGAGAAACCTTCGAATTTCTAGGCGTTGATGCGACTTTCATTCCGCCAAACCTAACGCAAAAGTACAACGCTCACAAAGACCTGAATTACAAACCCAAAAACAAGACAATCCATCGATTCCTCATGCAGCCGAATCTGGTCAAATCCTGGATTAAACCCCTACTCCCCCAGAAGGTTAGAGGAAATCTCAACTTTTGGCTCAGGAAACGCAACCTCGTCACCACAAACACCCCTTTGCAAGTCAAACTCTCTCCTGAAATGCGTCATCAACTCACTGAAGTTCACCGAGATGAGATATTGAAGTTACAAGAACTGATTCAGAGAGACTTATCTCATTGGCTTCGTTGAAAGGAGAACGAGAAAAATCAGCCTCAAACGGTGTCATTCAGAGTAAGCTGTTTTCTATTATTTCATGATAGGAGAGATTAAATTTGCTGATTCAGCGCCCAATTCACCTGACGCAAAATCCCCCGCAACATAGCCACTTCCTGAGACGAGGGATGAGCGCGATTATGGAGACGGCGAAACTTCTCCATGCGGGCGTTGGCGGTATGAGGATAGAGATAGCCAATCTTCAGCAATAGGTCTTCTAAATCCCCATAATAGGCTTCCAATAGCTCAATCGGTGCATCAGCATCCTCAGCCATTGCCTCTGGCACTCCCTCCACTTGCCCCAACGACCCCGGTTCCCCGGCTAAGTTGTACAATTCATAAGCACAAATGGCCACCGATTGCGCCAAATTCAACGACGCATAACTGGCCGTAGAGGGAATCCGCGCAAAGCGTTGGGCTAAATTCAACTCCTCATTACTCAAGCCTCGGTCTTCCCGACCAAACACCAAAGCCGAGGGAGTTCCCAACAGCCAGGGTAACACCTGCCGGGGATGTTCCAAGGCCGTCGGCAAACTACGATTTCGCGCCGTCGTCGCCACCACCCGCTGACAGCCCCCCAAAGCCTCCGCTAAACTAGAGACGTGAACCGCCCCATCGAGAATCTTCTGAGCGTGAACCGCCATCTGTCGAGCTTCTTCACTGAGCGGGTCACATTGCGGATTCACCAGCACCAAGCGGCTCAAGCCTAAATTTGCCATAATTCGAGCGACAGACCCCACGTTCAACGGGCCAGCGGGTTCTACGAGAACAATTGAGATGGGGGAGAGGGCAGTCATGGCACGGGGGCAAGGGGGTCAGTAGAAGGTTAACCAGAGGGTTAAACAGAACGTATCGACGGCGATGGGACGAAAACAGACAAAGTCCAACTTACCTTAATCCGCGAGAAGGCTCACGTTGTAATCTTTGATTCAACCTAGGCTGAGATGAATCGCGGCAACAATTGTAGTACAATGTGGTATAATCACGTCAAGTGACTGAACGGTGTCATGCTGGT
>CAZXWM010000165.1:0-8740 GCA_964644215.1 uncultured Phormidium sp. | reverse complement strand
CGCCTTCACCGCCTTCACCACCCCCACCACCATCTATCGCTACGATCTCAGCAGCGGCGAGAGTCAGCTTTTCCGCCAGCCAACAGTAGATTTCAACCCAGAGGAGTACGAAACCCGCCAAGTCTTCTATCACAGCCAAGATGGGACTCGGATTCCCATGTTTATCACCCACAAACAGGGATTAGTCTGTGATGGCAACAATCCCACCTATCTCTACGGTTATGGCGGCTTCAATATCTCCCTAACGCCGAGTTTTTCCGTCAGTCAGCTTGTCTGGATGGAACTCGGCGGCGTTCTGGCGATTCCTAACCTACGCGGTGGCGGTGAATATGGCGAAGCCTGGCATCAGGCGGGGATTAAACAGAATAAACAGAATGTCTTTGATGACTTCATCGCCGCAGCGGAATGGCTAATTGACCAAGGCTATACCCGGTCCGACAAACTGGCCATTGGCGGCGGAAGTAACGGCGGCTTGTTAGTCGGGGCCTGCATGACGCAACGGCCCGACTTGTTTGCGGCGGTGATTCCCGAGGTGGGCGTGTTGGATATGTTGCGGTTCCACAAGTTCACCATCGGCTGGGCCTGGTGTTCTGATTATGGGTCCCCTGACGATGCCGAAGAGTTTAAGGCCCTGCATGGCTATTCTCCCTTGCATCGAGTCGAGTCTGGGACAGCTTACCCCGCGACGCTGATTATTACGGGAGACCACGACGATCGCGTGGTTCCGGGCCATAGTTTCAAGTTCGCAGCGGCCCTACAAGCGGCTGATGCGGGGGACAAGCCGCTGTTAATCCGTATTGAAACCAAGGCGGGCCATGGGGCCGGTAAACCCACCAGCAAACGCATTGAGGAAGTGGCTGATAAATGGGTGTTTCTTCAGCAGGTGTTACTCGATGATTCAGACTGACTGAACCGTGAAAGGTTGAGAAGGGACGATTATCTTTTCTCAGCCTTGTCACTCGGAGAAACGGGTAATTCGATGATAAATTCTGTTCCTTGACCGGGGGTGGAGTCAAAGGTGAGGCTTCCCCCATGGTTCTCGGTGATGATTTGCCGACTCAGGGATAGGCCTAAACCAGTTCCTCGTTCTCCCTCTTTGGTGGTGAAGAAGGTTTCAAAGAGTCGGGATTGGACATCGAGGGGAATCCCGGCCCCATTGTCGGCGATACAAATGGCGATGCGATCGCCTTCGTCGTCTTGCAGATATTGAGTACGAATGGCAATGATATTGGGATTTTGTTCAATCTGGCCATAACGTAAGTCTTGGTTTCCTTCTTCGACAGCATCAATGGCGTTACTAAGGAGATTCATAAACACCTGATTGAGTTGTCCGGGCCGGGCCAGAATTTTGGGAAGTTCGCCATATTCCTTGATGACCTGAACTTCGGGCCGTTCGGGATTGGCTTTGAGGCGATGTCGTAACACCACGAGAGTACTTTCGAGGCCGTCATGGACATCACAGAGGATTTCTTCGGCATCGAGCCGTGAGAATTGACGGAGGGAGGAGACAATCTCTTGGATGCGATCGACGCTGACTTTCATCGAATCAACAATCATCGGGAAGTCTTCTTTGAGATAGTTAATATCAATGTCCTCAGCATGTTCGCTCAGTTCTGGGGGAGTTTGGCTGTAATGCTGTTGATATAAGCTTAAATGTTCGAGAAGATCGGCGGCGTAATCGGCAGTATGAACCAGATTTCCGGTGATACAACCGAGGGGGTTATTGATTTCATGAGCGACCCCAGCCACTAACTGCCCTAGACTGGATATTTTCTCGATTTGAACTAATTTTGACTGCGTATATTGTAACTCGGCTAACGCTTGTTCAAGTTGTTTGATTTTCTCTCCTTCCCGTCGTTCTGCTTGTTCTCGCTTCAGTTCGGCCACGGTTCGCGTGGCTAAGACTCTGAGAAAAATTTCGGCTTGCTGACGCTTCTGGGCGGAGAAAGGACGGTCATCTAAAATGCAAATGTGACCAATCGGTTGGCGAGTTTCGGGATCGAGCAAGGCGACTCCCAGATAGGATTCTGCTTGAAGTTTCACCAGGTCAACGTCGTCGGGAAAGTGCTGTTGCAGGTCTTGGGGAAACCAACATACGCTCAAATCTTCATCAGAGTGACTGGCCTGTTCTAGTAGTTGGCCGCAAGGGGTACAAGCGAGATCATACTCAATGTTATCAACCACTTCTTGACCGTTCCAGAAACACCGCGATCGCACCCGCCTGGGGCGATCGCCGTCCCCTTGGCAAATCTCGCCAATAATGGCATATTTAACATCCAGAGCGGCTGTTAGCTGTTTGGCGAGGACTGGGTAGTAATCCCCTCCCGTGACGGCGGCGGTGCTGGTAATGAGCTTAACCAGAACCTCCAAGGAGATATTTTGCATTAATGTTTCGGGAACCGGATCTGGGGAAGATTTCGGGTCAATTGCATCGGACATAGTGTTGAAATACTCGATATCGGGGATCGAGTCAGTGGAATCGGAGCAGAAGATGGGGTGGTTTACCATGTCCCTGAGAGGGGATATAACGGGGCAGACCGATATAACAAGGCCAGTGTCTACTGCCTATTGTATTGTTAAAATCAGGGAGCGGATATGATCAAAATCACAGCCTCTAACAAAACATTGCGATAGGCTTAGGCTTAAGTGAGATTACCTGTTCCTCCCGAACCCTAGTTAACCATTGACACTCGCTCATCCTCAAGGGATAATCGCCAGGTGTTAAGTCTTAATCGTCAATTGTGAACTACCAATTATTCATGGCTAAATCTGGACCGATCGCACCGAGGTAGTAAGGCTTAAGAAACCGATCTAGCCAAGTTTTAAGTTCATAGGTGGCGCGACAATCATCCTCGTTATACTCAAGAATCGCCTCCAAACAGTTGGAATTTTGAGTATCGAGCCATTCATTGTACCAACAAATACATTGTGCGCCATTGGCTTGAGGGTTGCGCCAGTTAAAACCAAGCCAACGGGCAATCGGTTTCAGGGCGTAACTTTCCACAGGGAGAATGGTCGAGTGCGTCGCCCACCAATGGATATCCACGCAACGATTAACAAGGGCTTGGTAGCGATATTTAGGGGTTTTATAGAGCCGCGCCAGACGTTTAATGGTTTTGACTTCGTAATCGCAAAAATGAAAAATTAACGCCTCAGGGTACGATTCCATCAGGGCTAGAAACTGATGCCAAATCGCTGCTTCTTCCTCGGGATTTTTTGCCATAAATCCATAATAGGTCTGGCTCTGATGCCGATGGTCAATGACCAACGCCCCCAACAGAAAATCTAAATCTAAATCTGGCTCCGCCTCAATATCAAAATGAATTTCGATCGCCGTCTGGCGAGCAGCTAACCAGTGATTCCCTGGAGAATCGAGCAGATGAGCCATAGACCCATCTCGCAATAGAGGCTGTTGCTCATAGGAGGCTATGGCCTGTTGAGCCAGTTGATTTCCCGCATCAGCCCCGAAGGCCATCTTTAACTGCGAGCGTGGCGCCTTAGCTAGAGTAGCCAGGCTCGTGATCCCCATCCCTTGCAACTGGTCATAGCGGTTCGGCGTGATCCCCGGAATCAACGACAAATGATGCTCCGATTCAGCCGCCTCATGACAGGCACTATACCAGTGACAGAGATTGCATTTTTGCCGCGACAAAAACAACTCCGGCGTTTGCGATCGCCGCAACGTGGCAATACAGTCATAGAGAAGCTGCTGCATTTCCGGAACCCGTTTGGGGAAATCCACAGCGTGAGGCTTACGACCCCGTAACACCAGCCAGGTGGTCGGCGGCCAAACCCCTTGTAGCAGCGATAGCACTAACCCATGAAACGCCCCAACAATCTGATAATCCAATTTGGGGCGTTTTCCGAAGCGAATATCATGGGGAACATAAATCCAATCTCCAAACTGGGATGAACCGGGATGGCGCACCAATAAATCGGGTTTCGAGAGCAGATGAACTCCCGGAAGCCAGGGAGACGATAGCACCCCGCGATAAATCGACTCAACCCCCAACTCCATCAACTCCAGCGTCGCCTCAGTCGCACCATACCAATCATCCCCCGACCACTCGGGGCGGTGATAGTCATACTGAGCCAAGACCTCCTGACGATGACGGCGACTATCCTGACGCAGCTTGATTAAAAAGTCATCGAGGGGATCTCGGTCACGGGAGTCACCGAACACATCTAAAAATGCCCGCCGATCGCACCGTTGGTAATACAGCAATAAATCATCACTAACGAGCATAAGACGCGGAGAGGCTGGCTTCTATCGATGAATTGTGCTGGGAGTCACCCATCCATTGTACTGCCTTTGGGGAGAGGGGGTGAGCGGGAGGGCGATCGCCAGGATTGGCCATCCTTGAGCCAAACCTTGAGCCAAAAAAAGTCCAACTTAAGATTCACTCAAACATTCACTAAAACCCAGACCATGAGAGTATTTGAGAGCTTTTCAATCCCAGATTAGCGAAAAAATATTTCCCAAAGCCCATAAATTCCCGAACAGATCGGCGGTGGCAATGATAATATTGCCTTAAACTAATGTGCCGTCGAGGGTTCGCTGTGAGCCGTTCTGCAACTCTATCGCTTCAGCCTTCCTTACTCTCTGTTGTCGATAACAATCGATTAAGGCTATTCTCTGGGTCTGCCAACCTGCCGCTATCTCAAGAAGTGGCCCGTTACCTCGGAATCGATCTCGGTCCGATGGTACGCAAGCGCTTCGCCGATGGCGAGCTATATGTCCAGATCCAGGAGTCGATCCGAGGCTGTGATGTCTATCTAATTCAGCCCGTCTGTCATCCGGTGAACGATCATCTCATGGAGTTACTGATCGTCATCGATGCCTGTCGTCGGGCTTCCGCGCGTCAAGTGACCGCCGTACTGCCCTACTATGGCTACGCTCGCGCTGACCGCAAAACCGCTGGACGAGAATCAATTACCGCTAAACTCGTTGCCAACCTCATGGTCGAAGCCGGAGCTAACCGAGTTCTGGCGATGGACTTGCACTCCGCGCAAATCCAGGGATATTTCGATATTCCCGTCGATCATGTCTATGGTTCTCCGGTTCTGATTAACTATCTCTTAAATAAGCAGCTCAACGACATTGTGGTGGTTTCACCCGATGTTGGAGGAGTAGCACGAGCGAGAGCGTTTGCCAAAAAACTCAATGATGCCCCCCTGGCGATTATTGATAAGCGCCGCCAAGCTCATAATGTTGCCGAAGTCTTAAATGTCATCGGAGACGTGCGGGGTAAAACTGCTGTCCTCGTTGATGACATGATTGACACCGGTGGAACCATCAGCGAAGGAGCGCGACTGCTTCGTAAAGAGGGCGCTCGTCAGGTGTACGCCTGTGCTACCCACGCCGTCTTCTCCCCGCCAGCGGTGGAGAGACTCTCTAGTGGGGTGTTTGAAGAAGTGATTGTCACCAATACCATTCCCATTCCCCCGGAACGGATGTTTGAGCAACTCAAAGTCCTTTCCGTTGCCAATGTACTCGGTGAAACCATTTGGCGCATTCACGAAGACAGTTCAGTCAGTAGTATGTTCCGCTAACTGAAGCCGGACAGTCCCCTCGGGGTCGCGATCGCGACCCCAATTTCTTAAATTTCAGGAATAATAAGGAATAATAAGGAGGTGAACGCCCAGTCGCCCTCGCCATGTTGAGTTAATCGGGGAACGAATCTATGTTTGATAAGCGCCGCCCGAACCACCGCCCTACACCCTTTATTGCCACAAACCGCCCAGATGAGCATCTGCAAGAACAAACTCAAGAAATTGTCTATAACTACTTACTTGAGATTGTTCGCGCTTGGTCGCCTGAGGACGTTTTACAGGAGTTTCGGGGCTTATTTATTGACTGCAACAACGCCAAAAACCTAGAAGCGTTTCAGTCTCTAAAACAATTGGTTGAAGCCAACGAAGAAACGGGTTTTCGTCATACCGTTAAACGGTCTTGTTATATTCTTTTCAATAATTGGGAAGCGAATCGACAACATAAGTTTATTCCTAAGCTGGTACAACTGTTTCAAGAGCCAGCGATTCGTGAGCGGACCCTATCCCCACATTTACAACGGGTACGAGCTTGGTTACAGATTTTCACCGATGGCCAAGATTACCAAGATTTAAAAGTCTTTACAGCTAAATACGAACACGGCGAATTTGAGGAAGTTGAGGCCGCCAAATGGAGCGATCGCTACACCGCTTATTTACTGGTTCCTCAATACTCGAACCCAAACAACCCCAGGGAACAGCGAGAGGTGGCTAGAGCCGTTTCTCAGCGCCTGAAAGACCGTTTCAAGTTTGACTTAGCCATTTACATCACCCGCGCCCAAATGGTGCGCTATGACGACAAACAACATCCGAACCCCACGATTTTTGGGGATGAAGTGCTACGGATTATCAAAACAATCCTAGCTCGTCGAGGAAGTCTCAGCTACGAAAACCTCGCTAATATCTTTTTACGACAAACCCAAAATCAGCGTTACCGAGACTTTAAGCGCAGTCTTCAGAAATATCTGCTCTTTTCTTGGTCCGATAAAGACCTGGCTCAAGTTTTGCGTCAACGACTCTCAGAACGCCTGGATTTACTATATATTGATAAGCACAACGATCCCATTGATGAATCGTTGCGGTTGCGAACCTGTAACCGCGCTATTGACGCGCTAATTAGTGAAACGGGAACTGAACCGTCTGCTATTTTTGTCTGGATGCTTTCCTGTGGGAATCCCTTAGCATTGGTGGCTATTCTGCTCAAACTGGTATTAATTAGTCGTCATTCTCGCATTCATTTAGAAACGCGAATTGCTCAGCTCATTCGCTACTATGAACATTTACCAGAAGCAGACTGTCAGTGGGTAATTCACTTTTTTGAACTCTTCAAAATTGCCTTTGCTATTCATGCTGAGAACGTCGAATATAGCTTAGTAGAAGTTGACGATCTATCAGACGGTAATTCAAAATCTTCTAGGAAGTATCGAGTGTTTGCTCGCTTAAAATATCAAGAACTCTCCGTTGATATCTCCGATGACATCGACGATTCTGATGAATTTACCCAGTTGCTTAGTTAACCTCGAAACCATGACGACTGATTCGATGCAAAAGTTGATTGGCGATCGCGCCCGACTCTATATCAAACAACAGATTCCCGCCGGGACAACCCTCTGGTGGGGTGAAGACGAAGACGGCGAATGTTGGAGTCTTGTGCCTCTACAAGAACGAGATCATCGGGGATTGCATAACCTGAAAACCCTAGACGTGACCGAAGCGCATTTAGCAGATATCCCCATTGTGGCGATCGCCGAGGCGCAACAACTGGTGATTCTCAACCTCTGGGATCATGGCTACGAGGGACTACAAGTCGATCCCGACGGCGAAGTCTGGCCCGCCTCCTTCCTGGGGGGAAATCCCCGTCAACCGGCCTCCTGGGAGGTTCCCTATCAATTCGTCTAAGCTCTCCGTCTCGGGCAGTTAAACTAGAGTTTTCACAGGTGGAGATGATGGTACGATTCAAAGCTTGGCAATGGGGCGTATTAGCCATTCCCCTCATCGCTATTGTGGGGTTCATTCTTGTCGCGGCGGGTTGGCAAATTCAACATTGGGGACTGAGTTGGATTTGGGCCGTCTTCCTGGTGTTGCTGCTCGGGTGGCGTTGGCTTTTGGCGAAATGGACGCAACCCCAACTCGCTCAACTCGAAGCCGCCGTGGCTGATGCTAATCAACAACTCGCCGATAGCCGCGACGAAGCTGAACAGCATGGCAACAATCCTGAAGCCGCCCAAGCGGTGCGAGAGGCTCTGAACGAAATTTTACAGGAAACTCAGCAAGACCCGCCCTTTTGGGACGATTGGCAATGTTTTTGGCAACGGGGCCAGGCGGTAGTGGTTGCGGTGGCCCATGCTTATCATCCCGAAGTCAAATATCCTCTGTTAAATATCTATGTACCTCAAGCCTACGGGTTAATTCGCGGTACTGTGGATGACCTCGATCGCTCGATGGAGAAACTCTCTCCCATCTTGGGACAAGTGACCGTGGGCCAAGCCTATCAAGCCTATGAAGTCTATCAGAAAATCGAACCCTCTGCCCGTAAACTCCGTCAAGCCTGGGGTTGGGCGCAATGGTTCTTCAATCCAGCGGTGGCGGCGGCCCGTCAGGTGACGCAAAAATCCAGTAGTCGCGCCACTCAGGAACTGTTGGGTAATTTAGGACAATTGCTACGGGAAGCCGCGTTGCGGAATTTAGCCCAACAAGCGATTTATCTCTACGCCGGCCAGGATATGGCGAGACTTGGGGGTGAGGCTTTACCTGATGTCCGTCAAGGGGATGAGGAGGATTCCCAACGCTTTGGTCGTACTGAGACGGAAACCTTGCGAGACATTCTCGATCGCGCCGAGTCTGCCGAAACCGTCGAGAAAAAACCGGTCAACTTGCTCCTGGTGGGACGGACTGGGTCCGGCAAAAGTAGTGTGATTAATACCCTCTTCGAGAGCGATCGCGCGGCGGTAGATGTGTTACCCAGTACCGATAAACTCTGTCGCTATGTCTGGGAGGCTCCCAGCGGCGATTCTTTGGTCTTGTGGGATACGCCAGGCTATGAACAGGCTAACCGTCAGGACTACCGAGAACTGGTGTTGGATCGCGCTCGGGAGGCGGATTTGGTGTTACTGGTAACCCCGGCCCTCGATCCGGCGTTACAGATGGATGAGGATTTTTTACGGGAGTTACAGAAAGAGGTGACGGACTT
>CAZXWM010000164.1:6217-8748 GCA_964644215.1 uncultured Phormidium sp. | reverse complement strand
CTCACCGCTAAGCCTTCGGCTCTAACGGGAGTCTTCTTTTGACATTTAAGATAATACGGTCATGACCTTTGCCCGTGAACAGGGTTGGCAACCCGTGGCATTTTTTGCCCAGGGGGTGATCTATCTCAGCCCCAAGGACGCTGATGTTCCGGACCGAGAATCCCTGCCCAAATTAGTTAGACGATGCAAAATCCTCCTAAAAATGATATAGTTTTAGTGTGATATTTTGTGGCGACTACCATAACGTACAAGGACTCTGGTTCCATCCCCCAACCTCGCTAACGCTATTCAGGCTCTGGTTTGGGGGAAGGTCATCCGCTCAGCCAGCTTAAGTAAAAAGCAGGATGGGATGGAAAAACCAACATTGAGCGCTTCTTGTCTAACACTAAGATCTGCCATATTGGCCGCAATAGGTTAGAGAGTTGGTCGGGAAATGTGCGAGCTTGGACTTGTAGAGACGATGGGAATCACCATGACGATGCTCTGAATTGCCCATTCTCCTGGATTCCTAATGACACTGCAAATTTTCCCCAAATATCCCAAACTCGATCGCCAAGAGATTGAAGATTGCACCACCTGGTTGAGTTTCCATCGAATTTGGGGAACCTTGAAGCCAGAGACGATCGCCGCGATCGCCTCATCCTTGCAACTGTTGCGGGCAGACTCCGAGTCCACAGTTTACGACCAAGACACCAATCCCCAAGGATTATATCTACTCAAGTGGGGGACCGTCGAAATTTATCGAGCGTCCCCAGTCGGCAAAACCCACGTCATCTATCGCAACGCCGGGGAACTGTTCGGCCACATCTCCCTCGGGGCGGGGGAAGAAGCAGATAGTTACCGCTCCGGGGCCAAGACGATCAGCTGTAGCGAAATTTGGTTTTTGCCCCGCGATCGCTTCGAGGAACTCAAAACCCAACATCCCGACATTAACAGTGCCATCAATACCCTTTTAGCCCAAGATTTGCTGCGCTTTTCCCGACGTTTAGCCCAGGAACAAGCCCGTATTCAGGGGTTACAACCCTATGTTCGCCCCCTGTCCATCGACGAAACCATTATTGGTGAGAGCAAACCCAGCCAGAAACTCGCCAAACAGGTGCAACAAGCAGCAGCAGATTTAAAACCCGTGTTCCTCCAAGGGCCATCAGGAAGCGGGAAAACCTTTATTGCAGGACTGATTCATCGCCAGTCTGGACTCAAAGATCGGCCCTTCGCCGAAATTGACTGTGCTCAACTGCCCTTAGATGGGGCGGGGGCGGTGGACACCGATATCTTGTTTGGGCGCTATGACGGGCTACAGGGGGCGATCGCCCTGTTGGAACGAGGAACGTTGGCCATCAATAATATCCAACTGCTCACTCGGGGCGATCGCGATCGACTCACCCACTACCTGAAAACCGGACAAATCGTTGCCAACGCCCCCGTTGAACTTCAGCAGCAGGTGATGGAACAATCCTCAGCCACCCTCTCAGTGCGTCTCATCCTCACCAGTCCGGCGAAACTCTCCCTTCGAGACATCGATGCCCACCGCATCAAACTCTTTACCCTCCCGCAACGCAAAGCAGATATCCCCAGCTTCGCCCACCATTTCCTAGACAAATTTTGTCGGGAACAGGGGCGAACTCCCCTACAACTCGATCAAGCCGACTTGCGACGGCTGCTCAGTTATGACTATCCCGGCAACATCGGCGAATTAGAAGGGATCTTAAAACGGGCAGTGGCCATGACTTCCGTGGGACAGTCGGTCATTTCTGAACAAGTATTGTGGTCTCTGGAGTCCCCCAAAAACGCCTTTCGAGTGGACTTACTCAACCAAATTCCAGGGTTGCGAAAATTTCTCTTGAGTGACTGGTGGCCCAAAGGCATTTGGTGGCCGATGATGCTAATTTTTATCCCCGTTACCGTGATGGGATTGATCGGTCCCCAAACTCGGGATGCCAACATCGCCCTAAACCTGTTTTGGGCTTGGTGGTGGCCGTTTTATCTACTGCTGTTTCCCATAGTGGGCCGCCTCTGGTGCGCTGTCTGTCCGTTTATGATTGTCGGGGAATGGGCCAGAACAATCTCTCTGTGGATCTGGCCACGGCAGTTATTGCCCTGGCCGACGAAATGGCTGAATAAGTGGGGCGCGTGGCTACTGTGGGCCGGGTTTGTCGCCATTTATCTCTGGGAAAAATTGTGGGATCTGCCTCATCGAGCTTACCTGTCAGCCTGGCTGCTGCTGGTCATTACGGCGGGGGCGGTTATTTGTAGCGTCATCTACGAACGTCGCTTGTGGTGTCGCCACCTCTGTCCGATTGGTGGAATGAATGGGATGTTTGCTAAGTTGGCGGTGCTGGAATTGCGAGCCACTCCCCAGGTTTGCGGGACGCAATGCCAGACCTTTGGCTGCTATCGGGGCAGCGATGAGACTCCGGTCAATTTTCCCGATGCTCTGGCCAGCGAGGGACAGGCCACGGGGGGATGTCCGCTATATTCCCATCCAGCTCAGTTGCCCGATAATCGCGATTGTATGTTTTGTATGACTTGTG
>CAZXWM010000164.1:0-6207 GCA_964644215.1 uncultured Phormidium sp. | reverse complement strand
TTGTCCCAACCGTTCGGGACAGTTGAATCTCCGCTTTCCGGCGGCGGATATTTGGGAGGGACATCGAGGGTTTTGGGCAGAAGTGGCCCTGCTGCTGTTGCTGTTTGGTGGGGTGTTTATGCACCATTCTGAGGAGATTTTGGCCCGGTTGGGTTGGTCCGAGTTGGCGATCGATTCTGAGCATTTGGCGATCGCCATTCCGGTGGTTAGCCTCATCTTATCCATTCCCCTGATTCTGACCTATACAGCTCACGCCATCGCCCGCTTTTTTGATTCAGAAATGCCGGAGTATAAAACCGTGATTTATGCCTATTTGCCACTGGTACTGGCGGGAAACTTGGCTCATTACTTGCCCTCGGCAATGACCGAAGCGGGTCAGATTCTTTCGGTTACTGCTCGCACGTTTGGTTTCACTGGGGCAGGATTACCAACTCTAACTTGGAGTTTGGATGTAGCCCAGTTTCTCCAAGGGGTGACCTTACTGTTAATTTTAGGATTTAGCATCTTTCCCTTGTTGAAAATCACGCGCCGCCCCCTAGTTAAAACGATTCCACATCTTGTTTTGATGGTGGGAATGGTCGCAGTCTGGTACGAGCTGTTAATTTAACTTTAAAAATTTGGGGCATATTTAAGCCTTGAATCTCAATGATTTCACTCGGGACTTTTTTTAGTTCTCGTTGCTTTTAATAACACATCTTGACCCTCATGAAAATTTACAAAGACATCAATGAAGTTATCGGCAATACTCCTTTGATTAGATTGCAACGTTTGCCGCAACTTCACCACTGCAATGCTGAAATTCTTTTGAAGTTAGAGAGTTTTAATCCAGGCTGCTCAATTAAAGATCGAATTGCAGTTAGTATGATTGGAGAAGCTGAAAAATCGGGTTTGATTCAACGGGGGAGTTCGACGATTATTGAGGCAACATCGGGTAATACTGGTATTGGCTTGGGGATGGTCTGTGCGGCGAAGGGGTATCGCCTAATTTTGACGATGCCGGATAATATGAGTAAGGAACGGCAACAATTGTTAAAGGCGTATGGCGCAGAAGTGGTCACAACTTCGGCTAGATTGGATATGGCTGGGGCGATCGCCCGAGCGAATGAACTGCTGGCGAGTATTCCTAATTCTTTTTCTCCTCAACAGTTTAGTAACCCCGCTAACCCGAAAATTCACTACCAAACGACTGGGCCGGAAATTTGGGCCGATACGGAGGGAAAAATTGATGTTTTGGTGGTGGGTGTAGGGACTGGCGGAACTTTGACGGGAGCAGGTTGTTATTTAAAACAACAAAAACCAGAGTTGAAAATCGTTGCCGTCGAACCTGCTTCCAGTGCAGTCTTGAGTGGCAACAATCGTGGTATTCATGATATTCAAGGAATTGGAGCGGGGTTTATTCCCGATGTGTTACGAGAAGATTTAATCGATGAGGTTGTCCAAGTTACTGAGGACGAGGCTTACGAATTTGGGCGACATTTAGCCGAACAAGAAGGGATTATAAGTGGAATTTCAACCGGGGCTGTGGTATCAGTGGCCTTGAAGATTGGAGCGGGTTCGGACTACGGCGATCGCACCATTGTCACGATTCAAGCGAGTGGCGGAGAACGGTATTTGAGTACCCAAATGTTTCAACCCCAATCCCTAGCAGCCGTTGTTCATTAGGTCGGAAAAATTCGCAGGTGGAGAAGATGTTGAGGGTTGCTTCGCCATTGGAGTTAAGGACTCGGTGCAAGAGGATGAGAACAGCGTTCTGGTTGTGATCTGCTTCTGGGTTTCGTCAGATCTATCCTATTTGACTGAAGAAGCCTCATCCTCGTTTTGGTTTGGGTGAGAGGGGTTACGGATTTACCTCCCGCTGACTCCAACTTCCATCATCGTTGCGTTGATAGAGATAGCGATTTTGGGGTTCTCCTCGCAATTTCAGCCAATCGACGCGGATGGGTTCGAGTAAGAGGAGTGTAAAACTCTCTAACGGGGTTTCGGGATTGGGGGGAGAGACTTGGAAGGCTTCTACGGGAGTGCGATCGCCCCCAGGTTCAGGCCAGGCGAACCCGGAACGAGCGTTATCAGAAATTTGTCGCCAAAGCTGCGATCGCAGCTGCTGTAACCCCTCATCCTGACAGACTGCTGACACTGAGATTATAGTTCCCCCTAAACGGAACTGTTCCCGAGTTTTAGGGAAATACCAACAGACTTCAGCTTGAGCATTCTCGACGATCTCTTGCATCTTAGCACTGCGATGATCCGTAATCATTTGCAGGCGATCGCCCTCCGTAAAGCCCCGAAACACCACCGTTCGGTTCGCCGGAGTTCCATCAGCGCGTACCGTGGCTAATTGAAAATAACGAGCATAGATTAGACTGCGGTTGCGGTGTAATGCAGCCGATAAATGGGTTCTCCAAGGAGCCAGAGGCATAACAAATCGTGAATTTTGATTAACTTTTTTGGCTAGATGTTCATCATAAACGGTTTTCGCCGATCAATTCGCTAGAATGCCAACCATCAACCTGTTAACTTGCAGATTTGAGACCAACGATGCTCAGATATTTTCCTAGAAAATCTCTGCATACATCTCCCCGTCTTTTAGCCATTAGGGAGTGAGACTATCTCGCGACCTGGCGACTTTTTAGTTAGCACTCAGCGATTGAGAGTGCTAATTCTTGGCAAAAATTTCCAGCCGTTGAAGTTGCTTAAACAACGAATTTAGCGTGAGGTAAACAAGCCGTACTATGAGCTATACCTTTGATATCATAAACATTTTACCGGTTCTCAACTTCTTTGACCATCAGCAAACAGTAGAACAAACCCCCCACCGCAGTCTTGCCTATCTCGGAAGTTATGACTGCACCTTAGATGGCTTCATCCAATCAACGGAACTGGTGTATCAAAAACCCGATTGGGATTGGGATGCTGTCGTCTCAGCGATGATTGAGTTTTGGCTGAACCAAGAGGAGCGAGTTCGTCATTGGAAACAGGTCTTTCACCAGTCAGATGAAGGACATTTGATTGTGGCCCGTGTGGCGAATGTGAACTGTTTGCGACGGGAGTTTGAGGCGATGTTGTAAAGAAGGGAATAGGGAATAGGGAACAGGGAACAGGAGGGTTATGTGAAACCTGGGTTGGGTCAAACCGTCATAATAGACAGTAGGACCGTCTCAACCACTCATTTTCCCATCAAAATCTATGAAACTGCTTCCCCTCAGCCTTGGCGTTGTTCTAGGTATCCTTTGGGGTTCCCCGAGTTTGGCTCAATCCCGCGATCAGGTGGTGCGCCTGTGCTTAAACGGCTTACTGCATACCGATATTAGCTATAACGGCGAACCTCGGCTTAACTCTCACCGCACTGTTGTCGATCAAGCCTCCGCTGCTCAAGCCTGCGAAGGCGTGCAAACTCGTAATGAAGCTCGCGAGATTCGCCGTTGCGTCTTGGGCGTATTGTATACCAACACCGATCATGGTGGCGGACCGCGACTGACCTCGCAACGAACCGAAATAGAAGCTAGTTCCGCCGCCAGGGCTTGTCGTCTGCCTCAACGAGAGGCCCCCGTTCAGATTCGCTATCGCTATCGGTTTCCCTTTCCTCGTCGCTATTGAGTCTAGACCGTCTCAACAGAAGATGAAAACCTCGGCAAAACATGGCAGACTAGGAGAATGAACAGTCGGGTGGGCGATCGCGGTATGGTGAAGGTTCATACAACCGAAGAACTCATTGACATCCTCGCCGCCGAACATGAGGCTTGCCTGAGGGGAGAACGGCTTAACCTGTCCGCCAATCCCTATATCGGCAACATCGCCGTGGATAGCCTCCTCAAACCCGATGCCATGCAGCGGTTTTCCGCCTATCAGGATTTTAAATCAGCCATTCACCACTACCAGCAAGACTACGGCGTTTCGGGCATTGTCTGGCGCAACCTAACCCTGAAGGGACAAACCTTGCACTACCCCCAAGTTCACGAACGGCTGATTGCCCTTGAGAGTGATTTAGAGATTCTACGACAGGCCAAACCCCAGATTTTGGCTTTCTGGCAACAAGTTACCCCGGAGATGGATTTATATTTGAGTGTGAACCAGGGCAAAGACTACGAACCCATCACCCTCACCGATGTCTCGGCGTTGATTCCACGAACCGATTGGGCCAACATTTGGAAATGGGAAAATCAAACCTTCCTAGAAGTCGTCTTGCAACTCGGCTGGGGACAACCCCATGATGCTCACTATCGCCGAGGTTCTTTAAGTGCCGGGAGCGAGTACGTTCATGGGGTTCCCGCTGGCTGTCAGCCGATTGGTTAGAGGTTTCCTTGTAAGAAAGGAGCCAGTTCTCGGCTTAACTGCCCCGATTTGACAAATTCGGCGTAGGTATCGGCTTCAATGGCTAAGAGTTGCTCCTTGAGCATTTGACTGGCATAGTCTTTTAGGTCGGGATCTTCCTTCTGAAGTTGCTTGAGTTGTTGTTGCAACTGCTTGAGTTCTCCTTGAATCAGAGACATTTGGTAGTCGTAAAAGTCTTGGGGAACATCAGAGCGAACCTCTTGCTGTTTTAGATGCTGCAAGACACGTTCTAAGGCAGCACGACGAGCCACAACTTCGGCATACTCCTGTTTGCGGGAGTTTTCATCGAGGAGGGAGAGATTCTGGAGTAGGGCTTTGGTGGTTAAGCCTTGAACTAATAGGGTAAATAGCACCACACCGAAGACAATGCCGATCACATCATCCCGTTCCGGGAGTATGACAGGAACGCTTAAGGCGAGGGCGATGGAGACGGAACCCCGCAACCCTCCCCACCACAAGACGGTTAATTCTGAAGTTTTAATGCCGGATTTGGCGGTGAGGTTACTGAAACTCCCTAAGCCAAAAATCGCGATCGCTCGGGTGAGTAATAAGCCCCCAATGGCAATACCAATGGGAATTAGGCTGTCTTGTAGGCTGTCAAATTGGACGCGATCGCCAATCAACAAGAAAACAATCGAATTGACAAAAAAGGCGATAAACTCCCAAAACTCCGTCACCAACAGGCGAGTTCGGGGATTCATGCCAATCCGAGAACCGAAGTTCCCTAAAATCACCCCCGTCGTCACTACCGCAATCACCCCAGAACCGCCGAGGTTTTCAGTGATCACATAAGTTCCATAGGCCGCAACCAGCGTCAGAGACTGTTCGACTAAGGGCAAATCAAAGCGTTGGCTGAGGTAAGAAATCCCAAAACCAATGGCACTTCCCACGCCAACGCCAACGCCGACAAATATAGCAAAGTCAGAAATCGTCGCTTGCACCGAGAACTCTTGACTTCCTGTGGCTAACCCCAGCAAAAGCCCAAACGCCACAACAGCAACCCCATCGTTAAAGAGGCTTTCTCCTTCCATGAGGATTGTGAGTCGTTCACCCACCCCCAATTCACGAAATAGGGCAATGACAGACACCGGATCGGTTGCTGAGAGACTAGCCCCGACTAACAAACAGACAGGTAGAGGAATAGCCGTAAAACTTGCCAGCAGCCAGCCAATGCCAAAAATCGAGATCATCACCCCGACAATGGCAAACAAGGTGACGGGGATTAAGTCTCGTTTGAGGTTCTTCCAATGGAGATTCCAACCGGCTTCAAAGAGCAAGGGCGGCAGGAAAATCTCCAAAATGAGTTCCGGCGATAAATTCACCAAACGGACATCTTCAAAGGCGAGGAAGACCCCAACGATGACCAATAATAGGGTGTAGGGGATCTGCCGCATCCAGCTAATCGTTCGCGACAGGGTGGCGACGGTGAGGGAGACAGACAGCACTAAGAGAAATTTCTCTAAGTTATTTTGGATGAGAGCTTCGCTCGCTGTCACTTCGAGAGACATAGGCTAATCAGATCTCGGGCAGTTAGGTTAGCGTCGGCGGGCTTCGAGATGCTGATAGACTGCATCGACATCTACATGATGGTGCGCCATGGCGACAAGGGTATGGTAGAGCAAATCGGCGACTTCCGAGGCGATCGCCTCGGGGTCATCATCTTTACAGGCCATAACCACTTCGGCGGCTTCTTCGCCGATTTTCTTCAAAATCTTGTTGTCTCCCCCGGCGAGGAGTTTACAGGTATAGGATTGCTCGCTGGGATTGTCGCGGCGCTCGCAGATGGCGGAAAAGAGGTGTTGCAGGGGATCAGCCATAGGGGGGAAGAAGGGAACAGGGAACAGGGAACAGGGAACAGGTTATCTCCACCAAAAAAGG
>CAZXWM010000163.1:0-8860 GCA_964644215.1 uncultured Phormidium sp. | reverse complement strand
GGTAAGAATGCTTTTGCCAATTCCAAGGGTTGTGCTTTCATTAGAATTATCCTGAAACCTCAATTCAATTGAGCCATTTCTATTGATTTTCAATTCACCTTTTAATACAGACATTACTGAACCTCCAATTTAACTAAACGTTCTTCAATCACAACAACATTGCCAAAATCACCCACCTCAGCAAGATATTCCCGAGAGTGGAGAGAAACCCGTTGGTCTTTTTTCAACGACTGACTGAGGGGAACATCCAGTTTGCCGATGCGGGCCTCAGCCAGACGTTGCCAACCCTCTTTGGGGTTAACCTGGCGGACGGCTTTACCCCAAAGGAGATAGGTTTGACTGAGATGACTGTTCAGGGTGGTTTCTTGACTGCTGAAGGTCTCGGAATTGAGTTTGAGATCTTCGTCGTCGGTAAGAATCACTAAAAACCCATTTCCCTGATTCTCATTCAGCCAACGCAGTTCACAAGTTTCATTAAAAATGCGGGCTTCAAAGTAGTGGCTGAGGTCTAGGGGTTGACCATCACTACCGCAGATGTTGCCGTCTTGCACTTGGGCCAGATGGCAGGACTGGGAGGAATAGAGGAGGGCATTGGCCCCCATCTGTGGTAGGGGACTTGCTTTAATGGCTTCGTTTAGGGGCATCGGCGATCGGCTGACCCAACTGTATAATAATGTCTCTGTCATGCTGCACCTTTGGTTTGGTTCTGTTCAATCCAGTCTTGCCAAGCGACGCTTAGTTCCAACCGCAAGTCGTCGCTGAGTTGGGAGAAATCGGCGCCGAGGCTGAGTTGCCCGGCCAGTCCGGGGATGTCGCTGTCTCCTTGAACCTGGAGGGTCATGTCGGTGACGGCGACGGTTCCCATGCCGCGATTTGTGCCGTAGCCGATGGGAAGTTTGCGGTTGGCGAAGTCCCGTAAGACCAGTAGCAGCAGGGCAACGGCTGGCTGGACTTGTTCGGGACACCGTTCTTCGAGTCGCGCTAAATCGACCTGAATGCCAATGGGGTCCCACTCGACGCCAATGGGTTCGAGGACGCTGTATAGCATCCCCTCGGCTGCCCCCCCAGTCCAGCGGTCAATGGCCACATGGACGGCGGGCTGGAGTTTCTGATAGGGTTTTGTCCCGACGGCGGTTTTGAGTTGGGACTTGAAGCCGTCATGTAGGTCTGTGGCCCGTTCGACGTTGAACCAACCGTCTTCGGAGATGGGGAGGGTTCCGTAACAGTCATCGAGGAAGAGAATCCCCATTTGACCTTGTTTTTGGGCCTTCTTAGATGCTGCCCCAAAAATCTCCTTGATGAGATTTAGGTGGATTTGGTCGGCAAACTCCTCTCCAGTAGGGGTTTGGCAGACGGTACGGATAATCCGTTCGGCGTGGGACCGCAGAACTCCTTTGAGGGAACTTCCGGGGATGACAAAGCGAACGCCTGAGTCGACTTGACTGACGAGGGGCAACATATCCACCGCAATCCCGTCGGCTTCGGCTTTGACCATGACTGGGTCTCGGGGGGTCCAAGCAATCTGAAAGTCCAGAGAGAGGGGCATCTCGTAGGTGGCTTTGGCTTGGAGGGTTGACCAAGGTTGCGCTGTTCCGCCGTTGAGAAGACTGTCAAAGAGACCTTGGGCATGACTCAAGTCTTGGCGGTGGATGTTCAGATTTTCTAGTTTGACCCGTCCTAAGCCCCGTGTTTTGGCGGCCCCGATGCGGATATCGCCTTGTTGCAGGGCGTTGAGAAGTTGCCAGAGGGCAATGGGGTCGTCGTGGGTTTGGCTGTCAAAGGTGAGGTTGAGGGCGAAACTGACCCCTTTGGGAAGGATGGCGCGGCTGTATTTGAAGCGTTCGGCGGCGGTCCCGCTGTTACGGTCAATGCCGACGCCTTCGCGAATTTCGATGGGTTTGCGGGTCTGGATTTTGGCGTCGTCGATGATAATCTGACTGGCCCCATAATCTTTAGTTTCATGGTCGCCCCAGATATGTTTGATGGATGCGTCATTTTGATGGGGTAATCGGGTCATCCAACTGCGGAAGGCACCAGCGAGACTGGTTCCAGGGAGGTAGTATTGACCGCGACCGTTGACGGCTAGGGCCAGGTCGGTGTCGGCGTCGCCGCCAACGCCTCCGATATGGATGGGGGTTTGGGCTTTGAGTTCGCCGGTGATACTCCAGCGGTTGTGAATTTGTCGTGCCATGTTGGGTTGTTGGGTTGTTGTTTATTGGGGCCAGCACAAGAGGGCGACCACAAGAGGGCGACCACAAGGGTGCGCCCCTACGGGTTGTTGGTGGTTTGGGCTTTTTCGAGGTCTCGTTTGTGGGCGCGAATCATGGCATCGACTAGGGTGCGGACGGCTTCGGCCCAAAGGGTGGCTTGCAGTTTGGCGGTTCCACTGTCGGTTAGGGTGAGGGTTTTATAGTCCAGGTTGAGGATTTGCCAGATTTGGTTGGTATCGGTCACGAGTTGTTTGATTTGGTCGAGGCTTTTTCCGGGCCATTTTTCTTGACGATTGTCAACTTGTTTTAGAGCGTTAATCCAGGTGCTGACGGCGTTGGTGTCTTCTCGTTTTCTGAGTTTTCCCAAGACCGATCGCAGTCCCCCCAGTTGACTCATGGGTGGGCAACTTTCGTCTCCGTTGATGGTGATGCCTAGAACAGATTGTCGAGTTTCTCGACGTTCGGCAAGGGCAAAAGCTTTGGTTTGAATTGCCTCGCGCCAAGCGGCTTTTTCAATGAGACGGGCGTATTTGAAAACGTCATTAGGCACTTTGTTTGTGGTTTGGGTATTGCTATTCTTGGATAGTAGAACGACGTTAGAGGTCGGCTGGTTAGACTTATCTAAGTCTGAATTTCTCTCTTTTCCACTCAATTTATCGTCGGTGAGTAAGGGGTCATTAAAGGAGAGTTGTCCATAGCCTTCGGCGCGACGTTTTCCAATCCCTCGGATCGCCACTTGGTTGAGTTTTGCGGGGTCGAGATTACCCTCAACTTTATACGCCAAACAACTTCCGGCTTGCCAGCCGAGGAGGGAGGGACGAGGTAAACCCCAACGTACTTGCCAGGATTCAGTACGCCGCTGGCGCAACATCATGGAGAAGCAATCGGGGTGGTCACGGAGTTCGAGGCTAACTCCTAATTCCTTTTTTAAGGCTTCGGTGAAGTCCTCGGGATTGAGGGTGGGGTTGAGGCGATCGCCCCGCATCAAGACATCGGATAAAAACCAGACATACAGATGATTGTCTGAGGAAATAACTTGACTTTTGCCTACTTGCGTGTTAGAGGAATTAGTGGAAGAACCCAACGCAATCTCCACCCCTCCATATTGGTCTTTTTTCGATTGCCCGATGCGGGTTTCTCCCACTAAGAGGTCTTGCCAATTGGTTACTTTTGCGGATAGTTTTTGCTGGACGGTGGCGGAGAGTCTTAATTCAGCCTGAAAGGTGAGTCCGGCGGGGATGGCTTCGTAGCTATAGAGTCCGCCAACTTCGGCGCTGGGCCGTTGGATATCATCTTGGATCGTGTTGTGGGTATAGAGGGCTAAATCCACTTTTTTATAGGTGGGTAGAGTGTTGGTTGTCCAAGGACCGAGATAGCCACCCCGTTCGCCTTTGAGTTGGGTTCCTTTGCGTTCAGCTTGTTGAAAACGGTTGTAGACTTTGCGACCTTTGCTGAGACCGCCATCGAGTTTTGCGCCGAAGAGACAGAAGGGGGTGGGACGACCGGGTTGGTTGTCAATCTCTCGGGTGGCGTTGGTGAGGATGAGGGCGTTGTTGGCGATCGCCTGGCTGATGTTGACGTAAACGCCGAGTTTCTTGTGCAGATAGCGCAACAGATAGCGACCGGGAATATAATCGAGGCATTCGACGAGGTTGCCGACGGTTCGGGCCGGTAACACGAGAGGAGATTGGGTGGTCAAGGTAAGGGGAACCGTGACCCAAGTCCCGTCAGCATTGAGGGAATTGTCATTGTCATTGAGGCTAACGACGCAATTCTCAGAATGTAATTTGGGAACTGCGGGAACTTGGTCATAGTTGTCTTTCAGCCAAGTTAGGGGATCTCCTTTGTCTCCCCAGTCCAGTTCAATCTCACAGCGACCATTGCCGCGACGGCGTTTTCCTCCCAATCGTTGTACCATTTTGGCCCCGGCTGTTAGGAGTCCTTGGGCAAACCGAAGGTACTCATCTGGGGACAGATCCGGATACGCATCGCTGAAATCGAGTTGGGCTTCGGCGGTGAGGACGGCCCCCTGACGCACCGTCTCTTCAAAGCGGAGATACTTATCCATTGCACAGCCGGAGTCGTTGTCAATAGCCACGCCGGGCTTCATGAAGGCGATCGCCGTCCTCAATTTCTGCTTCTGCTTGAGGGACTGACGCAAGTTCTCGTCTAAATGGGCCGAATGAATGGAGACAATGGCGGGACGGGGTTCGTCTTCTAAGGGAGTTGTCGCCAGGGCCGGCTGATCGCCAAAAAGGACATTTAGCCAATTATTCCACGGGCCAGTTTTACCGCCATCTAAGGCTTGGGCGGCCTGTTCGCAGCCATCGCGTAATATCCCGGTGAGGGTTTTAGCGGGAAGATAGGGCAAATCATCGGCGTCGCGTTGCACAATACTATCGAGTTCGGCCCGTCCGGTTCCAGATCCGACGTGCCAGTCGCTGTGCATGGTAATGGTGAGGGAGAAGGGAGTCATGGGTTAAGAAGGGAACAGGGAATAGGGAACAGGGAACAGGGTAGCGGTAGGATGTGTTCCGGCATCGGTTAAGATTGGGCTTCGACGACTCGGTTAAAACTTGCCGGAACGCATCGCTTTGACATCATCCTGGCCAAACGGTTAGAGAAAGTCTTTGGCGTCGAGGGCGTCGAGAAAGGTGGTGTGGAACCTGATTTTGTCCTCCTCTTGGGTTTGGTAAAACAACGATGTTTTGTCGTCATTTTCGGCAAAGGGCTTCAGGTGATAGCGTTGCTGAATTAGGGCATATTGGGCGTTGGCGGCGTCTCGACCGAGGAATAGGGCGCTTCGCAGGGCGTGGGCTTGGCTGCTGGGGAGTTTGGCGCTGTCTCCTTCATTGTCGGACTTGAGATGGTTCACGCGATCGCATAGCCGATTCCAGTAATGCTGGCTGGCCCAATCTTTGCCCTGGGCGGAGTCGAGTTTGTCTGACTCGGTGACGACGTAGGGACGGTTATAGAGATAGGTGGTGGGTTCGGGCTGGAGGTTGCGGCGAATGCGATCGAGGTCGATTTGGGTGCTGTCATAGAGGATATGGAAGTCGATCGCAGAACAGGGAAAGGGTGTCTTGGGTTCAGAGTCAGGTGCAGGTTTGAGAACGGTCTGTTTGACGGATTTGGCGGATTTAATCAGGCTTTCAGCCAGTCCGTAGGCGACGGAGAAGGGGAAATGGGGTTTGATAATGGCAATTCCGGCACAGGCTGAGAGGCGGTTCACCTGGAATTGAGATTCGGCGATTTCGGAAATATAGGATTTCTGTTCGGTTTCGGCTTCAAATTGCTTGAGGAAGACTTGGGTAAAATTGAGGGCCTTTTTGCCATCACAAACGACGGTGAGGTCGTCACCCCCGATAATTAAGGGCACGAGGGGAATAGCATCGCCAAATCCGTCTTTGACGAATTTGACAGCTTCTCGGAAAGCAGCTTCTGTACATTCGTCGAGTTCTAGGGAAAACTCTCGGTAGGCCTTAATGTAATCTCGGTTGGATTGTTTGTTCCCTAGACATTCGGCAAAGTTAAGGAAAATTTGTCCGAGTCCGTTACCATCGGCGTGGACAATTGCCAGCCAGGGAATCTCCTGTGAGTCAAATTTCTTTTCGAGTTTGTTGATATCACGAATTAGGTTGGGGGCGATTTTATGTAGACGGCTGAGTCCTTTGCTGGCGGCTTCACGTTTGCTGGCGCTGACTCGGGAGATGGGAACTCGCTCGTTTTCTGGGGTATAGTCTAAGTCGGAGGCGGGTAGGCCACTGAAGGAACAGTCGGCGATGATGGGCAGTCTCAGGAAGCGGGCTTCGGCGGTGGGACGATAGGGTTGGGTTTCTTCAAAGGTTTTGTGAACTTGGCGGATGGCTTCGTCGAGACTGTTCGTCTGGTCCCAGTCTTGGATTTGGACGAACACCCCGGAGAGGTTGAGGCCTGGGGCGTCTTCGAGGGCCTTTCGAGTGACTTGGCGAATCAGGTCTTTAGCAGTTTCTTCGGTCCGGGCCAAAATTAGGGCTTTGCCGGAAGTGGCGATGATGATTTCGAGGGGTTTATGGCCCTCTTCGATGGCAGGGTTGAGGGCTTTGTTGCGCAGAATCCCTCGTAAGTCTTGGCTATTAGCCCATTGGCGCAATTCTGGGGTCTCGTTGATCTCGGCCACGGCATCGAGAACCCAGCGAGTTCCGGCCCGGTAGGTCAATTCGGAGGCGCCGATGTTTTCTTTGAGTTTGTTGGTCGAGAAGATGAAGTTCTGATTTCCAGAGGTTTCTAGGAGAACTAGATAGGGAGAAGCCGTCATACAAGGGACTCGGTAGATTTAGCTAGGCGGGTTCGGCTGGGAATGTCTGGGAATTTAGCGGAATTGGGCGATCGCCGGTTGGGATATCGGCATAGTCTCTGGGTAGGCTCACCCTATCAAGGGTTTTGCGGGTTTTTGCTCATCGATCGCCTTTTATTTAGATTTAAGGTTTCATAACAATTGTCTCAAAAGTTGCTTCAAGGAGGTTGATTGATTTGATTGTCATCATACACCCTGGGTTGAAGACCCCCCTTCAATTTTTCTCAGGGTTGGATTGGGCGTTGAGGCTGCGGCGGGCCAGTTTGGCATAGGTTTTGACGGTTTCGTAGGGCATTTCTAGGTCTTGGGCGATCGCCGTCAGGGATTCGCCGAACTCTCGCCGGGCTAGGATGGTGGCCCGGGTTTGGCAGACGTGACGGGCGCGATCGCCCTCGGGACGTTTCTGTTGGCTGAGGAGTTGGTCGGTAATTGTGGCAATGCGATCGCCGAGGTGGTCTTGGGGACTGGGGATGGGCGATGGGGACTCTTGCCAACCGAGGCGGGTTTGTCCCAGGCCAAAGGTGGTTTTATGGCCGGTTCCGCAATAGGGGGCATAGTAAACGAGGGCCGTGAACAGTTGGGCAAAGTCGGGATTCTGGCGGGCAGCAGCGGCAGCCAGCGTCAGTTCAATAGACCCAGTAAAGCCCGTGACAGACCCGCGCTTGCCGGCGGCGATTTTACTGGATTGGATATCATGGCGAGATACGCTCACATGGCTGTCTATCCAGTCCAGGAAGGGGTCAGGTTCAATAAAAATGCCAGAAAAGTCATTCCAGCGTCTTAAGTAGCTTTGGAAGAGGTTGACGGGGTTGGGCAGGGGCAGGTGATGACCGCGATGGCGAAAGCTGGTGGGGGAGACGAAGCTGAGGGCTAGGCGTCGCTGGGGAGGCGTTTGGTAGAGTTGGGCATAGGTGGTGGGGGCGGGGCTGAGTTGGGGCGATCGCAGATTGAAGCATAGACAACGCAGGTCGAGGGTGTTTGGCAGACGGGTTAGCCAGGTTTCGGCCCAAGCCACGAGGGGGGCCGAAAATAAGGTTAGCCGCCAATGGTAGGGGTGATGCTGCTGGATATGCAGTTGGCGGCCGATGACGGGAACTTCTCCGAGGAGGGGGGAAAGGGTGAAGGCCTTTTCCTCGGGGGAGTCGTGCAGTTTGGCGGACAGGTGCGGCTGGGTTTGGCGCACGCAGTCGAGAAACCAAGCATGGAGGCCGATGGCATATTGGGGAAAGAGGCTGGCGGTGTCTTGGGGGTCGAGGTGGAAGTCGAGACCCACAAGTTCATGGGTTGGGTTCCAAGGGGGGGCGGTGACTCCCATAGGTCAGGCTGAGACAGGATGGGTTGCTTGGCATTATAGGGGGTCGTTGTCGTCTTGTCTGTAGTCTTGGGGGAGGCGATCGCGGCTAAAGTCCACAGCCGAGGGGGGACGACCGCCGGACATAGAGGCTGGATTGCTATCTCGCAGCATCAGGGCCATGGCGATATCGCCGAGTAAGCCGAAGATGAGACTACTGAAGAAGATGAGGACAGTACAGACGATCACGGCAAACAGTCCTAGGGGGGCGATGATGAGAATCACCCAGGTAATGATGGCGTTGGCCACGGCTACAGACAGGCTACGGTAGCGGTTGAGTTGTCGAATTAGGTTTGGTGACATGGATAACTCTGTCCTCAGGACAGCAGCAAGGATGGGGATATCCTACAACAACAGGCTGGAAGGAGCCTCTTCTAGGGAGTTTGGTATATACAAGGGGTACTTTAGTGGGGACTGTGGTGATGACCACTCTCTATTTGACGGAACCGGGAACGGTGGTGAGCGTTAAGAATCAAAGCCTGGACTTGAAGCGGGGAAGTTGGCAGCGCAGTTGTCGTTTGGCGGAGATTGAGTTGGTGGTGGTGTTGCCGGGGGTGCAGTTGACGGGGGCGGCGATCGCCCTGTTATTAGATAGTGGGGTGGAAACTCTGTTTTTGCGCCGGGATGGCCGCTTTCGGGGCCGCTTGCAGGGGCAGTTTCACAGTAATCCGAGTTTGCGGTTGGCTCAATATCGGGTGGTGGAAACTACCTTTGGGATGGGGTTGGCGCAAAAGCTGGTGTTGGGGAAGATTCGCAATCAGCGATCGCTCCTGCAACGGCACAACCGGGAGACGGGGGGACGGGTGACGGCGTTGGTGGAGGCGGTGGATACCATGGCGGTGTATCTGCGTCAGTTACAACGGTTGGAGACTCCCCTATCTCGGGATCAGTTAATGGGGATTGAGGGGATTTGTGCCAAAACCTATTTTCAGTCCATGATGACCCAGGTTCCGGGGAGTTGGG
>CAZXWM010000162.1:0-8894 GCA_964644215.1 uncultured Phormidium sp. | reverse complement strand
GCGTAGGAACGATGGAAAGGACTATCTGTAGCATGATTTTAGGAAAATGGTATTAGGGCTTGCCGAAAAAGATGAACCGAGCAAATTCTGATAGCGAAAGACTCCTCAAAATCCCTGCCAATCCTGCATTTCAGTTTTATACAGGAACCCCTAAACTAGAAAGATAGCCCTGTCTCGTTCCCCTCTCCATGGCCCACTCATCCCTAACCCCGGTCCGGCAGCAAAACCTCGCCCAACCCCTCCACATCGGCACTGTCCAAGTCCAAAGCCGCGTCCTCCAATCGCCCCTATCGGGCGTCACTGACCTCGTCTTTCGCCGCCTGGTGCGCCGCTACGCCCCCCAATCCATGATGTACACGGAAATGGTGCAAGCGTCGAGTTTGCAACATCTGCGGGAGGTTCCCCAAATTATGGATGTTGACCCCGATGAACATCCCATTAGTATTCAACTGTTTGATGGCCGCCCCGACTTCCTCGGAGAAGCGGCCCAAATTGCTGTGGCTCAAGGCTCGGATACGATTGATATCAATATGGGCTGTCCCGTCAATAAAATTACCCGCAAAGGGGGCGGTTCCTCTCTGTTGCGGCAGCCGGAGGTGGCTGAGGCCCTGGTTCGCGCGGTGGTGCAGGTGGCGGGGGTTCCGGTGACGGTCAAAACTCGCCTGGGATGGTCTGATGAGGAAATCAATATCCTGGAGTTTGCCCAGCGGATGCAGGATGCGGGGGCCGCGATGCTGACACTCCACGGACGCACTCGACAACAAGGATATACTGGGGAGGCTCAATGGCAATGGATTCGGCGAGTTAAAGAACAACTCGAAATTCCGGTGATTGCTAATGGGGATATTGTCTCGGTGGAGTCGGCCTTACGCTGTCTCGAAGAAACGGGGGCTGATGGGGTGATGTGTTCGCGGGGAACTCTGGGTTATCCCTTTTTGGTGGGGGAAATTGACCATTTTCTTAAAACGGGGCAACGACTCCCTCCAGCGAGTCCGGTGCAGCGGTTGGACTGTGCTAAGGAGCATTTGCGAGCCTTGGGGGCCTATAAGGGCGATCGCGGCATTTATCAATCGCGCAAACACCTATCCTGGTATTGTAAAGGCTTCCCCGGCGCGAATCAGTTACGGGATCAACTCAGTCGCATTGAGTCGGTAGAGGAAGGATGCGAAATTCTCGATCGCGCGATCGCCCAATTACAATCAAAAGCAAACCCGGCTAAGCATTAATATGAATTAAAATTCCCGTCAAATTATCAAAACCTCCCTCATCTAAGGCTCGTTCTTTGAGAGCCTGTAACGCCTTACCGGGCCATTTTTGATATCCGTCGAGATAGCCCTGTATTTCACTGTCCTGAAGACGACCATGTAAGCCATCACTACAAAGCAACAGTAAATCATCAATCTGTAACTCTCGTTGCGGAGAGGGTTCGCGATTCCACTTGGGATCAATACTAAAATCCCCGTTTCCATCTCGTCCCCCTAAACAAGAACTCACCATCGCTCGCATCGGATGGGTGGCCACCTCATCTTCGGTGATGCGGCCGATATCGAGTAGCATTCGTATCACTGAGTGATCGGCGGTTTTATAGAGGAACTCGTCTGGACGATAATGGTAGAGGCGACTGTCTCCGGCGTAGATATGAATCATCTCATTGGGGGTAATTAGGGCCACAACCGCTGTCGCCCCCATTCCTGCTAATTTAGGATTGATACAACCTTCTGCGCGGATGTTTTCATCGGCTTGATGCAGGGTATTCCAAAGCTGTTGATAGCGATCGCTCGGGGAACTCGCAACGGGCTGATGTAAGAGCGTCTCAAAGGTCTCAACGGTAATTTCTGCCGCTCGTTTGCCACCACGACCGCCTCCCATTCCATCGGCAACTAGGGCTAAAATGGCTGAACCATCAGGCCAGGGTTTTATCAATAAGTTATCCTGGTTTTCTTTGCGAACATGACCAATATGAGAAACCTTGGCAACCGTCGCCCAACCTAATGTTTGAACCTGAACTTCAGCCAAATTAGACATAATTATTAAGAGGCAAGAGGCAAGAGGGTAGGGGCGTACCTTTATGGTCGCCCTCTCCCGGCAAGAGGCAAAAGAAAAGACGTAGGGGCGTACCCTTGTGGTCGCCCTTAAGAGGCAAGAGGGGGGGCGTTTTATTCCTGATCTTCATGGTCTCGAAAGCGTTTTTTGGCGGCTTCAAAAGCTTCATTCATGGCTTGTTGAATCTTTTGAGGATCAGGAGTTTTACCGCCCATTAAATCCCCGAAATAGACACAAGCGCCTTCCCCTAATGCCCAGGTGTACGCCGCCGCCCAGGAGGCGGCTAGGGCACTCCCTAATCCGGGGATAAACTTCACTAATTCCCGTCCCACTAATTGGGCTAAAAAGCCGCCGGCGATCGCACTGACTACCCCTCCCGCTTGTGACGGCGAGAGAGTCTGGCCGTACAGTCGCCCGATAACGCCCACCAGAGACACCTGTAACGCCGTTAAAACTGGCATCGTGGCAAATGGTAGGGGAACCGCCGCTAACGTCGCCGCCATGACCGAAAACGCCAGGATATAGCGTCGTCCGACATCGCGATAGAGATCGCCCAACTCTTGCGTCGTCCCTTCAGCGAGTAACTCGTGAATGGCCCGGGCCTCGGCTTGGGGGAGTAACTCGGCGATCGCATCCCGTAGAGCCTCTAACCCATAAAACACCGGCGTAAATCCATCGTCTTCCAGGGTGAAATCGAGCCAAACCACCCCATCATACCAGGACTCAAACGACCCTTGTAACGCTCCAGCAACCCGCTGTACCTCCTCAAACTCAGGAGGATAGTCAGGATGATCGACAACCGATGGAGGATAGAGTTCATGCAAACAGGTAATAGCCAGCAAACAGGGAATTTCAGGATGTTGCTGGCGTAGTTGACGGGCAATATCTTGTAACGTATCTGTCGCGAAGTCCGTAATTCTAACCGTGAGAATTAAAATCCGGGCGCGACGAGTTTCTACATCCAACTCATCGAGGAGTTCTGAGACTAACTCCTGCGTATCCCGTCGGGTATCCCCTAACCCCACCGTGTCCGTAAACACCAATAGGGGCAATTCCTCCGAGGGATAGGCGTAGCGTTGGGTGTTCTGGGTATGGGGGCGAAATCCCTGACCAATAATCTCAGCCGATACCCCCGTTAAGCCGCGAACAATTGAACTTTTCCCCGCTTGCGGTTTTCCCAACAAAAGAGCTTCCGTGGTGGGAAGTTCTTCGCGAACCCGAGCCAGAATTTCGCTTAACTGCTCATCACTGACCGAAAATAACTTGGTGACATCTCCGATGTTGGGTATGTTGGGTAAACGCCCTTTCAGTTGCTCTAACGTATCATTCAACAGTCGCCCCAACCGACGACTTTGGGCGGGGGTTGTTTCCTCCCCAGGAGTCGTCGGTGTGGATTGTGGATCGGAGTTTGGGCGATCGCTCATGAGAAATCAAGCAAGCAATAAACGTTGAGACAACAGAAGAAGACAACAGACAAGATTACGACTGAGTTGGCGAGGGTGGCTGGGGTTGAGACACCGGCGAACGTTCCGGCGGCGCAAAACAAAGCAGGAGTCCTTCAGAATCTCGCAATTCAAACGAGTTGAGATCTTCAAAATTACCATCCCGTTCCAACCCTGGCGAGGCAATTTCTACCGTCCATTGATTCAAATCAATCCCCAGCCATTCCCCGAGTTCAACCGTCATCGGATCGCCTCCTAAATGAGCGACCATCACCACCCCTTCCGAGCCATTATTCGGGTTACTGCGGACTCCATAAAAGATGGTGCGATCGCCCTCACTACACTTATCAAAGCGATCAGTCCCAATCAGATTTTGCGCCAACCAAGGCCGTTCATGACGAAACTCCCGCAACTGACGATTAAACTGCGCCTGAACCTCATCCACATCAGACTCATAATGACCCACATTACAGGCCACAAAACAGTCTTCCATATAGGTCAGAGCAAACTTTTTCAACTGTGCCTCATCCAAACGTCTTAAGAACGTCACCATCTTGGGATGATTGAGCAGTTTCATACTATCAATACTACAAGCCGAGGCATCGTCTCCCAAACAATCCTGACAAACCTTAGCCACCCGGCTGAGGTCATAATCCATCTCCATCATCGTTTCGTGCAGCGCTCGTCCAAATCCCCGCACATCTTCGAGATACTCAAAGCCCAACTTCTTGAGATTTTGAAACAAGTCGGGACGATTATAAATTTCCTCAGAAATTTGCCAATCCAGGAAGCCAATTTCTTCAGAGACAACCTTCACCCCATAGCGTTCATCGGTGTTGCGGAAAAACATCCAGGGAGCGTGACAAAGGGCATTAATAAAATCCATCGGTAGGCCCGGACTAAACCCATACACCCAAATCGATGTCGCCGGGTTATCATACGCCTTCCAAAGAACCTCCGGCAAACTCTCCCCTAAATTCCAGTTAATCGGTTCCTCCAGGGAGACCTGATTTCCCCGCCGCACCGTGTCATGATTCGCACAACCGGTAATCCAATTACTACCAATGTGCATCACTTCCAAGACCCGCCGCCATTTACGCTCCCAAAATCCCCTTAAAGTTGGCGTATTATGGGCAAACACCAGCGGTCCCCATTGATAAGACTCGGGCATTTTTTCAATCAAATCCCGATAGGTCGAAATATCTTCCCAACCTTCACTCGGCCAAGGGCGACCATCTTCAAAGATGGTAAACATTAACCGCTTAAACCCTTCAATATCCTGAACCACATTACTCATGGACAGCAAGTAGGTGTCATCTTGTTCAACCGCCCCCGACAAGGGGTTAAAAAAGCGGAAATCCTGGCCACCATCGACGCGAATTCCATCCGCCCCCGTATTCAGTTTACGGCGTTGCATTTCCAGGAAAATCGCCCGCACAGTCGGTAATTGGTGGTTCAAGTCCTGGCCATACATATTTGGCCCCTTGAGATATTCCCGGTTAATCAGCAGTTCCGACTGGTTATCGGCATGACCATAGACGAGATCATAAATCACCTGAATTGGCCCAGTGGAGAAATTATGAAGCGTCGCCACAAAATCCACCATTTCATCAGGCCGCAAACTGCCTAATTGAGCCGGATTAGTCGCACTCGAACCAAGAATAGGCACATCATAGCCCCAATCTTCAGTGTTGGGTTTACGCAGTTCAATTTTGAGTTCATCTTCCTCATCTTCCGAGAGAAAGACAAAAAATTCACTTTCAGGACTATATTCGCTACGAAACTCAATGGTGGGTTCGAGGGGTAACAATTGCACCGCATCATAGCCCACATAGTTGTGTTCGATGGCGGTTAGGGCATCCCCATTGGCCAATTTGGCCGAAATGCGCTGATAGAGTTTTGTTAATCCTTCAAGGGTTCCCTCAGCGGTGGCGGTGCCGACATGGAGTTGTAGGATGTTGCGAGGGGCATGAACCCGAGGAATGGCTTTTAGGTCTTGCTGGTGATGGGTATCTTGGGTGAAAAATTCCGGTAGTTGCGAGGCGCTGGTGCGGGCAAAATAGTCTAAATCGGGGCGATTGGCTTGTAGGCGGTCGATATCGTAGACTTCGGCGGGTCCGAAGACACCATAGGGGAGTGAGTAGGGGACGACATCGCGAATGGCTTCGAGAATCCCCTGTTGGTCGACAAAACGCAGCCAATAAAATGAACCGGCTTGGTCTCGGGTTCCTCCCTGCAAGCCGGAGACAACTCCCCAGAGAAACTCGCCTTGTTGTTTAAGGTTTAAGCGCGTGCGACGAAAGCGCACCACCTGGCGAGGATTGCCAAAATCGATGTCATCAATGGGGGTGAGGATTTCTAGGTAAATTTCCTTACGTCGCATCACCTGGGCCGTGAGTTCGGGGGTCCAGAAGCCAAATTCTGTCAAGCCATCTTGACGGTAATGAGCGCCGAGTTTGACGGCAAGGGCTTGACTTTTTTCAAAATATGTGCTTTCGGAATCCTCGATCGCCGTGGCCCAATCAAGCAATTCCTGGGTAGCATCGTCTTCGAGTTGGATGGAGGGGATAGAAGGGGTCGCGACGTTGACCATGATTTAAGACCGTACTCTTGGCAAATTCTCGGGAACTCTCCATTTGTTATATCTCATTTCGATCGCCTTTTAACGACACCGAGGAGATTCAGCCTTGAGAATCGGGCCGAAAAAAAAGGGGCGATCGCCCCGAAAGGAGTCTCCCCCAAACCGCCGGCGATCGCCCAACAACCGTTATCTGTCGCAAAAACTAGGACTCGCTGGCCTCAGCATGAACTTTATCGAGTTCAATACCCCGATTGGACAAGGTTTCTTGCAACTGGGCCTCTTGATCCTTGCTCAAAGAGGTTCGTAGGACTTTACCACCGAACTGAGCCACTTCATCGAGGACTTTATCAGGCGTTACCTTGCGCACCAGGATAAACAAGGCAGAACTTCCCGGCTGCATCGTTTCCCCGAGTTCCCGCATGAAGTTGTCATCAACACCAATATCACTGAGAGCGCCACCAATCGCCCCACCAGCGGCCCCCACAGCGACACCGAGTAAAGGACTCAGAAACAGCAAGCCAATCAACAGCCCCCAAAAACTCCCCGAAGCCGCTCCAGCGGCGGCGAGGTTGATAGCTTGATTGAGTTTCACTTTGCCATTCTCGTTTTTAATCACCACGGCGGCATCTTCGAGTTCAATCAGATGCTGTTTTTGCAGTTTCAGCAATTCCAAGCGGACTTCCTCAGCCTTGTATTGGCTATCGTAGGAAACGGCAATTAAATCAGCCATAAGATAGATTTCTAGGTGTCAGTTTTCAGATAAAGGCGTTAGGCCAGCCCTTGCTAACGCTAACGCCTTTATTCCCTAGCTTACTGATTTAATAGGGCCATTTCCAATTCGTGATTTCCGGCTTGTCAGTTCCATGTTCCTTGGCGTAGTGCATGTGATCGATGATTTGATTTTTCATCCGTTCCTTCACATAGGCCGCCGCCGAACCGAGCTTGGGAACCCGATCAATGACATCAATCACCAAGTTAAAGCGATCGACTTGGTTGCGAATCGCTAACTCCAGGGGGGTGTTGATATTGCCCTTTTCCTTGTACCCGCGCACATGGATGCGTTCTTGGTTGCTGCGGCGATAGGTGAGCTTGTGAATCAGCCAAGGATAGCCATGGAAGTTGAACATGACCGGCTTATCGGTGGTGAAGAGACTGTCAAAGTCGCGATCGGATAAACCATGAGGGTGATCAATTTCCGACTGAAGACGGAACAAGTCCACCACATTGATAAAGCGCACCTTGAGATCCGGGAACTCCTCGCGCAGAATCGCCGTAGCCGCCAGGGCCTCCCGAGTCAGGATATCCCCACATGAGGCCATAATCACATCCGGTTCATCGGGATCTTTGCCACAATCATCATTACTGGCCCATTCCCAGATGCCGATACCCTTGGTACAGTGGGCGATCGCCTCCTCCATCGTCAGATACTGCAAGTGGTTCTGTTTATCGGCCACAATGACATTGACATAATTCTTGCTCTCCAAACAATGGTCCATCACCGACAGCAGACAATTAGCATCAGGGGGCAGATAAATCCGCGTCACCTCAGCACTCTTGTTGGTGACCAAATCAATAAATCCGGGATCTTGGTGACTGAAACCATTGTGATCCTGCCGCCAGACCACCGAGGAGAGCAAGATATTCAGCGACGACACCGGTGCGCGCCAAGGCACCTCATTCTTGCAAATATCCAGCCATTTCGCGTGCTGGTTAAACATCGAGTCAATCACATGAGCGAAAGCCTCATAGGTATGGAACAACCCATGTCGTCCCGTCAAGAGATAACCTTCGAGCCAACCTTCGAGGGTATGCTCACTCAACATCTCCATCACCCGGCCATCCGGGGAAAGAAAGCCGCCGTCCTCATCTTCAGGCAGCATCTCGGCCATCCAAGCCTTCTGAGTGACTTCATAAAGCGCCTGTAGGCGGTTCGAGGCCGTCTCATCAGGTCCAAAGACCCGGAAATTATTCATGTTATTGCGCATCACATCCCGCAAATAGAAACTCATGATGCGGGTGTTCTGAGCCTCGACATGGCCCGGTTGCGGCACATCGACGGCATATTTGCGGAAATCGGGCCGCCGCAGTTCTTTGCGAACCAAGCCCCCATTGGTGATAGGGTTCGCGCTCATGCGTCGTGGCCCTTTCGGGGAGAGTTCCCGCAATTCAGGCATCAATCGACCGCTCTCATCAAAGAGTTCTTCAGGCTTGTAGCTATGCAGCCACTCTTCCAAGATGGCCATACTGTCGGGATTCTGATAGACATCCGACATGGGGACTTGGTGCGCCCGCCAGAAGCCCTCGACTTTATGACCTTTCACCGACTCGGGTCCCGTCCAGCCTTTGGGAGAGCGCAAGACAATCATCGGCCAACGGGGTCGTTGGGCCACCCCAGTGCGCCGGGCCTCGTCTTGGATGCGATGAATCTCCTGAACACAGGTTTCGAGGATGTGGGCCATGCGTTGGTGCATGGTTTCGGGATCATCCCCTTCAACGAAATAGGGACGATAGCCATAGCCTTGGAACAAGGCTTCGAGTTCTTCGTGAGGAATCCGTGACAGGAGGGTGGGGTTAGCGATTTTGTAACCGTTCAAATGCAGAATCGGCAAGACAGCGCCATCGCGGATGGGGTTGAGGTACTTATTGGAATGCCAGGCCGTGGCGAGAGGCCCCGTTTCGGCTTCTCCATCACCGATGACGGCCGCCACCAGTAAATCCGGGTTATCATAAGCGGCCCCGAAGGCGTGGGAGAGACTGTAGCCGAGTTCCCCGCCTTCGTGAATCGAGCCAGGGGTTTCTGGGGTGACGTGGCTGCCGATATGGCCGGG
>CAZXWM010000161.1:0-8899 GCA_964644215.1 uncultured Phormidium sp. | reverse complement strand
TTCGGCTCTAACGGGAGTCTTCTTTTGACATTTAAGATAAAAGATGACGGCACTTCAGGATATAAAGAACAGTGAAGTTTTACCGATTGTTTACAAGATGTTAAAGAGCCGTAAGCAGTACCATGACACTCGTTAATTCTGTGACGTCCTTCATGACTCGACCGAGCCATATCTTGACCTGGAGCCGTTTTCCCGTCCAGGGTGTTAGGGTCGTGGTGGTTTTACTCTTCGGGGCAATCCCCTTACTAGCCATGATTCCGGAGGTCTATCCGCCGCGACTTTTACCGTTGCAAGTCACCCCCGTTGAAGAGAATGTCAGACAACACACCGCGATTTCTGTCGCACGATTAGAACGACTTAAAGCCAATACCAAACTGCAAATTGAACAGAATCGTATTCCCCCGGATATCGAGCAGTTTGTCCCCGAAGCGTATCAGGGTCAGATTGTGCGATCGCTCCCCCTGGCCGCCGGCGATCGCGCCATCGCCTTAACCTTTGACGATGGCCCGTCCCCCTATACCGTGCCAATCCTGGACATCTTACAAGACTACGATATCCCAGCCACCTTTTTTGTTCTCGGCCAAGTCATCTCTAGCTATCCCGAGGTCTTACAACGAATCGTCGCCGAGGGACATCTTCTGGGGAATCATACTTGGTCTCATCCCTACACCGTCAACAGCGAAGCAGAGGCCCAGCGAGAAATTGAGCGCACCGCCGAACTGATTTACGAGTATACGCGAGTGCGAACAAAACTGTTTCGTCCTCCCGGCGGTTATCTCGACAACGCCCTAACCCCCTATAGCACCGGTCAGAAACAGGCAATTATGATGTGGTCTGTGGATAGTTCCGATTATTTTCTCACCCAGTCGCAGATTCTCAATCAAGTTATCGCTCAGATTCACCCTGGGGCGATCGTTCTCTTGCACGATGGCGGCGGACCCCGTCATCATACCGTCGCGGCCCTACCGCTGCTGATTGAAGCCTTGCAACAGCAAGGTTATGAGTTCCTGACGGTGACTGAGTTAATGAAACGCTCCCAGGCGGCGATCGCTGAAACCCCAGACTCAGAGCAGTTTTAGCAATTTTAGCCATCTGACACAGCCAGCGAATCCGGGTTTGTGATAATTTCGAGATATCCTTCGTCCGAGAACTGGTCTAAAATAAACACTCAGGCTTTAACCTCAGCGCCGCCGCTCCAGACCTAGACTGCCCATCATGCCGCAAACCATGCCGCAACAACTCTTCAACACCCATATTGCCAACGCCAAGGTTCTGCAACCGCCGGTTGAGATGAAGGCCCAGGTCCGACTGAGCGATCGCGCCGAACAGACAATTGTGGAGTCTCGCCAGCAACTTGAGGCCATTCTCGATCGCCGCGATTCCCGTAGCTTTGTGGTAGTTGGTCCCTGTTCGATTCATGATGTCAAAGCCGCGAAGGAGTACGCGCAACGGCTGCGGGAGTTAAGCGATCGCGTCCAAGACAAACTCCTGTTGGTGATGCGCGTCTACTTCGAGAAACCTCGCACCACCGTCGGCTGGAAAGGGTTAATCAATGACCCCGATATGGATGACTCCTTCCACATCCAAAAAGGCTTACTCTTGGCCCGCCAACTCCTAGCCGAGATTGCCGATCTCGGCTTACCCACCGCCACCGAAGCCCTCGATCCCATCGTGCCGCAATATATCAGCGATGTCCTGAGTTGGTCGGCGATCGGCGCTCGCACCATTGAATCACAAACCCACCGCGAAATGGCCAGCGGACTCTCAATGCCCGTTGGCTTAAAAAACGGCACCAATGGCAGCATCGAAGTTGCCCTCAACGCCATGAAAGCCGCCCGAGAACCCCATAGTTTTTTGGGAATTGACGACAATGGTTCCGTTAGCGTTTTCAACACCAGCGGCAACGATTATGCCCATATCATCCTTCGGGGTGGAGGCGGAACCGTTAATTATGATGCCGATTCCATCGCCAAAGTGGAAGGACAACTAAAAGCGGCAGGACTTCCGCCGCGCCTCGTCGTCGATTGCAGTCATGGCAACTCCCAAAAAGACCATCGCCGTCAGTCTGGGGTGTTTCAAAATGTCATTCAACAAGTCCAGGCCGGCAACTCATCTATTGTGGGCATGATGTTGGAGTCAAATCTCTTTGAAGGGAACCAAAAAATCCCTGAAAACCTAAACGAGCTACGTTACGGCGTCTCCGTCACAGACAAATGTCTGAGTTGGCAAGAAACCGAGTCCACCATTTTAGAGGCCTATCAGACGTTAGGTGGCAAAGGATAGAACCTAGGCCAACAGGGATCTGAGTAGAGAAATTAAGAGGTGGCCATGACTAAGGGGCAAACTGCGCGACTTGTTGAAGTCTTTTCAGCAATTCAGGGCGAAGGAGCAAATATCGGCACTCGGCAAATTTTTATCCGTTTCGCCCTCTGTGATTTACGCTGTCTCTACTGTGATAGCGCCCATACTTGGCACGCCCCCGCCCATTGTCGCATTGAACGCACACCGGGATTACGGGATTTTGATCAGTATGATAATCCGATTACCGTCGAGGTGTTGGCCGCTTGGGTTGAACGCCAAAATCGACCGGGGCTGCATGACAGTCTCAGTTTGACGGGAGGAGAACCCCTCTTGCACGCCCCGTTTCTGGCGGAGTTTTTGCCGGAAGTCCGCCGACGCACCCAACTCCCGATTTACTTAGAGACTGGGGGACACCGTCCTGATAAATTAGAGCCAATTCTCCCCTATTTGGATTTGGTGGGGATGGATATTAAGTTACCCAGTACCAGTGGGGAAACTTGGTGGGAGGAACATGAGTTGTTTTTGAGACAATGTCATGAGGCTGGGGTGTCGGTGTTTGTCAAAACCATTGTCTGCGATCGCACCCCCGCCCAAGAACTCGAACGAGTCGCCCACTTGGTGGCCCGAGTTAGCCCCGATACCCCCATTTATCTACAACCGGTGACTCCCCTAAATGGAGTCCTGCGAGCCACCAATGAAGCCCTACGCCGGGATTCCTTTCGTGATGCTGTTGTCCCTGATCCTGAGCAGATTTTGGCTTGGCAAACGATGATGAAACGCACGATTCAGCAGGTTCGAGTAGTTCCCCAAACCCATAAAATGATTGGGCAGTTGTAGGGGGGGGGAAGGCAACAGGCCACAGGCAACAGGCAACAGGGTAGGGTGCGTTCGGGCTTCATCTCAATCTTTGGCCTTAACCAACCCGGCCAAAACTGCCCGAACGCACCGCTTTGAGGCAAGGGGGGCTTAATTGCCATTGAGACTGCGCCGGGCCTGTTGTAAATTGCGGTTGGCTGCCGTTATATGGGTTCGGGCTAATTCTCCGGCCAGGGTTTGTGAGGGAATTAGGTTTAGGCGATCGATTGCCGCTTGCCAATCTTCCAGGGCAGCTTCAGCACCTCGGTAGCTTGTCGCGTTGCGATATTGCGAGCGCGCGGCCTGGAGTTCCTCCAATACCTCCTCTAACGTATCGTGAGCATTCTTTTCTTGAAATAGCACCACATCCATCCGTCCGATCGCCTTGCGGGCCGTCTCAAACTCATCATGAGTAAAGTTCCAAGAACAGCCAAAAAACGTACAATACCGTTCTGGATAATAGCCCAGAAACCAGACAGGTAACTGATCGAGATGATGTTGAGCCTGCGTCACCTTTTCTTGCCCCAACTCTAAATCTGCCGCACTGGTGGCTTGGTTAACTAACTGATCTGACTGTTCCACAAGGGCGATCGCCTCCCGGTAATTCTCATCCATACTTAAAAAACTGGGCAACAGGAGAATCGGAGCGTGTTCAGCAATGGGGCGACGAATCATCGGATAGGGTAGATTAGCCAGGGCCACAAACCCGACAATTCCCGCACCCCCAGCCACCGTCGCTGCCAGGGCCACGGACAGAGTTCGAGCTTTAGAGGGGTTATTGGCCTTCGCCGCCTGTTGAATCACCGCCACGGGGAAGGGAGGATAGTCGGCGTGGGTGACTCGTTTCAGTTGAGGTTCACTCAGAGGAGTCCCCTCTTGTTTCGCTAACCCTTGCAACTTCTGAAGCAGCAACTTACGAACAACGCGCTCCCCCACATCGCCTCGATTGTCCCTCTCAAGCTCCTCCCGTAGAATCCCCAAGGCACGACCATTCAAACGCTTCATCGTCACATTCCGAACTTAGCTAGTTAGTCCCATACTAGCAAATTTTCCTGTCGCGCAAGACTGGCAAAACGAGTCAATTTATCCCGACAGACTCTCTCAGGAGCGTAAAGGCAAAAGAAGACCCTATTCTCAAAGAATTTCAACTAGAATAGTAGGCTGTCCTCAAAATTTTCAAGATACCCCTAAATGGATATTATTCTGACCCTGGTTATCTTGGTGTTGGCATTGATTGGTTTCGTCAGTGAATTCCTTCCGCCAGATATTATTGCCTTGTCTGTTACCGTCTTACTGATGCTATGCGGCTTAGTCACTCCCGAAGAAGGAATATCTGGCTTTAGTAACTCAGCAACCGTAACTGTAATGGCCATGTTTATCCTCAGTGCGGGAATTGCGAAAACTGGGGTCATTCAAATTATTCGTGACTTGTTAATTCGTTGGGGTGGAAAAACATCAAATCAGCAAATTTTTACATTGGGGATTATCGTTGGACCCATTTCTGGGTTTATTAACAATACGGCAGTTATCGCCATTTTTCTGCCCATTGTTGAAGATTGGTGTCGCAAACAAAAACGTTCCCCTTCTAAATTATTGATTCCTCTCTCTTATGTTTCAATTTTAGGAGGGATGACAACCTTAGTGGGGACATCAACGAATATCTTAGCCAGTGGACTTTCAGACCAATTAGGCTATGGACCCTTTACTATTTTTGAGTTTTCCAAAGCAGGTATTTTCATCTTCTTGTTTGGACTCCTTTACTTGACTCTATTTGCAGCTTCTCTATTACCCGATCGCAAAACCGACAATGAATCCTTCACTCAAGGTTATGGCTTACGAGATTATGTGAGTGAATTAGTGATCACCCCTCAGTCGAGTCTAGTTGGAGAAACCTTAAGTAACAGTGAAATTCAGCGGAAATTCGACTTAGATGTCCTAGAATTGCTACGAGATAAGGTTCGCTTCGCGCAACCCTTAGCCGACAAAATCCTACAAGCAGGCGATGTCTTAGTGGTTCGTAGTAGCCGCGAAGACTTACTTAAAATTCGTGAAGAACGAGGATTAGAACTCTTTGCAGATGTGAAATTCAGCCAAAAATCATTAGAATCAGTCTTGAGTTCTGAGGAAGACAAAATTGGCGAAGTTTTAATTTTATCGAACTCTCGTTTAATTGGAACTACTTTCAAAGAAATTCGTTTTCGACAACGTTATAACGCCACGGTGTTAGCCGTGCGTCGAGGCTCAGAACTGGTCAAAGGTCCATTAGGACGAGTTCCCTTACGCTTTGGGGATCTATTACTCCTCCAAGGACCCAAACAAAGCTTTATTGGCTTACAAACCACTCGGGAACTCTTGGTTTTAGAGCAGCGAGATGTGGAGATGTTACGCCAGGATAAAGCAGGAATATCAGTGCTGATTGGCTTAACAGTTATTGGCTTATCCGCCTTTGGCATCATGCCAATTCTAGTCAGTGCTTGGGCGGGCGTTATTGCCTTGATTCTAACGAAATGTTTACGACCTGGAGAAATCTATGGGGCAATTCGCTGGGATATTATTTTCTTGTTGGCTGGCTTAATTCCTTTGGGAATTGCTATGCGGAACTCCGGGACAACCGCCTGGATTTCCGGGCATTTAGTCGCGATTGGCGGACATCTTCCAGGCTACTGGGTCTTGGTTTTCTTCTTTATTCTAACCTCTGCATTTACCGAAGTTATTTCTAATAATGCAGCGGTGGTCTTAATGCTACCAATCGCCGTCGAAGTGGCTCAAAGTTTAGGGTTAAATCCCTTTGCGGCCATGTTTGCGGTGACCTTTGCGGCGTCGAATAGTTATCTGAGTCCCATTGGCTATCAAACCAATACCATGGTTTATGGACCAGGGGGCTATAAATTTACCGATTTTGCTCGGGTTGGTGCGCCGTTAACCCTCAGTTTGATGTTTCTTGTCCCTTGGCTAATTACGATCTTCTATGGCTTGTAGAAGTTAGATGCAGCAATTCGCGAAACCTCCGGGCCACCTCTCCCTAAACATGGTATTTTGAATTGGCTTCGATGCCTCTACCCTGGTCTTGTTGCTGGGGTAGGATAGGTAAGATAACAGTACCCAAGACAACCTAGAATGATTCAACAACGTGGTGTTACGGTTTGGTTCACTGGATTAAGTGGATCCGGAAAAACAACGATTAGTCAGGCCGTCGCTGAACAGCTGCGATCGCACGACTGTAAATTAGAAATCCTCGATGGCGACATTGTTCGACAAAATCTCACCAAAGGCTTGGGATTCAGTAAAGAAGATCGCGATGAAAACATCCGTCGCATCGGCTTTGTCTCCCATCTGTTAACGCGCAACGGTGTTATTGTCCTCGTCTCCGCCATTTCCCCCTATCGAGCGGTGCGTGAAGAAGTCAAAGCTCGCATTGGTGATTTCGTAGAAGTCTTTGTCAATGCACCTTTAGCCGTTTGTGAAGATCGCGATGTTAAAGGCCTTTACAAAAAGGCCCGTAGTGGTGAAATTGCCAACTTCACGGGTGTGAGCGATCCCTATGAGCCACCCAACGATCCCACTATTGAATGTCGGACGGATTTAGAATCCCATGAGGAGAGTGTGAACAAGGTTCTCACGACGCTCAAGGAAATGGGATATCTCGGCTAATGCAGCCATGATAGCGATAGGGATTGGCCCTATCGCTGGGAGTCGGGGTTGGCTGAGAGGCTGTCGGAGTCCTCATCCAAGAGGGGATCGGTTTCGGCTAACCCGAGATCCGACTCTAGGGTGTCAGACTCTAGGCTGTCATTGATGGGGGGATTGTCTGAGGGGGAATTGTTGACGAGATCGCTTTCAAAATCGAGATCCTCCCCTGCTAAGGACTCCGAAGAAGACCCCCCAGGAAGTTGAGTGTCGAAGGGGACGGAGGTCTCTCGTCGTTGGATCTGAATTTGGTGCAGTCGCGGGCCGTCGGTGGCTACGACTTCCAAGGTTAGGCCGTGAACGTCGAAGGAATCCCCAATATCGGGAATCTTCTGCATCTGGTAGATGAGGAAGCCGCCGAGGGTTTGGTAGTCGTCGATGAGGGGAAGGTTTAAATCTAGGAGTTCGTTGACTTCTTCGAGATCGAGTTGGGCCTGAACGATGAAGGTGCGATCGTCAATCATTTGTACCGCTAAGTCTTCTTTGCGTTCGGTCTCGATACTTTCGCCGACGATTTCGGCAATGATATCCTGCATGGTAATTAACCCGGCGGTTCCGCCAAAGTCATCGACGACCATCACCATGGGTTGGGCCGAGCGTTGTAGAAGCGGTAGCAGTTCCCCGAGGAGGGTGCATTCGGGGACGAAACGCGCCGGACGCACCCAGGGTTGAATGGGAGTATCTAGGGACATTTGTCCGCGAGCGAGGGGTTCGGCGAGTTCTTTGAGATGAACGATTCCGCGCACGTCGTCGAGGGATTCACCAATGATGGGATAGCGGGAATGACCGGAACGGGCCACTTCTTCGAGAAAGCTGCTAAAGGTCGCATCGCTCGGAAGTGCGGCGATCTGGGTGCGGGGAACCATGACTTCTTCGGCGGCGACGTCGCCAAATTCAAAGACATTACTGAGTAGTTCCCGTTCTTCGGCTTCGAGGCCGGTGGATTCTCCTTCGAGAGCGATGATGCGTTGCAGTTCTTCGGGGGTGACGCGGTTATAGAAGCGGCGATCGACGTCGCGAATCCCCACGAGTCGCAACAGGAGACGGGTGGATTGGTTGAGAATCCAGAGGAAGGGGTTGAAGAAGCGGGCGATCGCCAAACTCGGAGGTCCCAGGAGTTGGGCCAGTTGTTCGGCGTAGAGAAGGGCCAGGGATTTGGGACAGAGTTCCCCCAGGACGATTTGCAGGTACGCCACCAGGAGGAAGGCTAGGGGAATCGAGAGGCTATGGGTGACGACGCTGGCGACGGGAGGGGCCAGGGGAAGGGTTGTTAGCAGTAGGGCCACGAGAGAGGCCATGGTCCGCTCGCCAATCCAGCCTAGGGCTAGACTGGAGAGGGTAATCCCGAGTTGGGTGGTCGACAGGAGGCGATCGATATCTTGTTGCAGAATCTGCACGCTACGGGCCGGGAGATCTCCGGCGTCGACGAGTTGATTGATGCGCGATCGCCGCACGGACACCATGGAAAACTCGGCGGTGACAAAGAAGGCGTTAATGGCAATTAGACCCAGCACTGAGAGTAGGCTGAGGAGGATATCTTGCCAGGTTTGGGCTTCGAGGCCCAGGTTTTGGGCCAGTAGGGGGGGATGGATCACGAGTACCAGGGTCAGGGTACAGAGGCTGATCCCTCCCAGGCGAGAGAGTCGGGTAATGGGGTTAGGTTTTGGGATCAAGCGTGTGTGGCGATTGTGGTTCCTGCACGCTTTGCGATCGCTGACAAGTTTCAAGAGCCGTCGTAGAATCTTACCTCTTCCGTGATAACAATGTCTTGTTTTAGGCAGCGTGAGGGGTCTCCTCAGGTTGATAACTTTGGATTTGAGCTTCAACATCCTGCAAGATCTCCTCTTCGTCGAGAAATCGCGGCTTGTTGGTGTTGGTTGGGTTGTCGGGTTGGTTGCTGAGGTTACTTCCGGGTCTAAATTCTGGCTGAGTGACCCCTTTGAGGGCTTCTCGTCCCAGGGAAAATCCCCAGATTGCACTGAAAACTCCCGCCCCCATCATCAGCAGTAGTAAGGTGATGGTTAAGAAGACAGTCCAGTTAAATTTCATCAAAAAC